>NZ_LPVJ01000001.1 GCF_001516615.1 Ferroacidibacillus organovorans
CAGAGGCGACCTCGACGAAGCAGGAATTCAACGTCAAAGCTACCTATGCGTAGATTTGAGTAAGTTTGAAAGAACGGCTTGAGTCGTTGAATGATTATCTAAAATCTGGCGTCACCGCATCGCTCATCGGGTCATCAGGTGCCGGGAAATCGACGCTTGTGAACCACTGGATGAATGCGGATGTCCAGCATGTCCAAGCGGTTCGCAAAGAAGACCGCCAAGCACAAGCGCAAGAGCGCGAGAAGTGGAAGAAAATCACCAAATCAGCGCGCCAAAAGGTGCGCTGGTGAAGAAGAATACACAAAAATGCCGCAGCATGCTTTCATGTGCCGCAACAATGAAATGGTGCAGTGATGAAACGGCGAAACGGGGTTGGAGGCTTCCGGCTGTCCGCTTAGCGCGCGACGCCAATCATTTAAAGCGCATCTGGATGCGGCGCGTGAGTGAAACGAAGAGCAGCGCCTCGACGAGCACCAGCGCGAGTTGGATGAGCCACACGACGAGCGGGTCGGTCATTCCGATCAGCATCACGCTCATGGATACGCTCATGAGCGAGCCGATGAGCAGTTCGACGACGTCAAGCAGACTTTGCAATTTTAGCATCCAGATCGCAGGCGCGCAGATGGTCACGATCGGCAGGATGACGCTGAGCAGTTTGCTCCCTGTGGTCAGATCGATCAGCATCGCGAAGATGAAGGCGAGCGCCATGCAATTGATCATGGAGGCGCGCATCGTGATGTGGCGCGGGGCGTGCGCGACGCGTGCGAACATCTGATAATAGGCGAAAAAGCCGATGAGCGATCCGATGAAACTGGTGGCGATGAGCATGGGACACCTCCTGTGTTGACGTATGTATATGCGAGACAGTATCATTCAAGTAATTGAATCGCGATGGAGCTCGCGTAAGCCCGGCTGTGGGATGATAGCCCCTACAAGTGACCTTGGAGGAAACTCTGTGGCGCTTGTGGGGGTTTTTTGCTGAGGTCGAACGGGACGCGATGGTCGCAAAACCTAAAGAGACTGCAACACCTAGAGGAGGAAGTTGTGTGAAACAGGGAGATCGTGTGGAGGCGCGCATCGTCGCGCTCGATCAGCGCGGCGCGTGGGTGGAGCATCAAGGCATTCGCGCGTTCGTGCCGCTCGCAGAACTCGCGTGGTACGAGATTGAGCACCCGACGGTCTCGCTTGGCGTTGGCGATTTGCTGCGCGTGCGCCTTGTAAAGAAGATGGGGGATGGCTTTTGGGAGTGTTCCGTTCGACGGGTGGATGAAGACGTGGATGATGCGGGGACATGAGGCGTGGCCGGTCGGTTGTCATCACAGATCGATAGAGACAACTTCGATGGATGAAAGGTGTGTCAGGTGTTGGCTGAGGAGAAAAAGCGTGCAGAAACGTTGCGCGATCGGTCATTGCGGGGGGATGTCGCGCGCCAATACGGCGCAGTGGCAGTCGGTGGGGTCATCGGGGCGCTTTTGCGCGAACTGCTCGAGGTGGCGGTGCCGCCCGTGCACGGATTTCCGCTGGCGACACTCTTGATCAACTGGTCAGGAAGCTTTGTCCTGGCCTGGTTTTATACGGTCACCATCTGGCGCTTTAAGGTGCCTCAGTGGATGCGCGCGGGCATTGGAACGGGGATCATCGGAGCGTACACCACGTTTTCCACGTTTGTCGTCGAGACAAACGCGCTTCTCATGCATGGGCAAAACGCAACCGCACTTCTCTATGTCGTCCTAAGCCTCGTCGGTGGCTTTCTCATCGCGCTGCTCGGGAGCCATTTGGGCGGAGAGAGGAGGGAGATCGGATGATTGAGTGGGTCGGCGTTGCGTTTGGCGGAATGATCGGCGCGTGCGCACGCTTTTTTATCACCAACCAGATCAACGCACGCTGGAAAAAAGACTTTCCCGTTGCGACATTTCTGATCAACATCACCGGCGCGTTTTTACTCGGCTATGTCTATGCGGCGGCGCGTCCGAACAACCTCGTGGATTACTGGCTGCGAAGCGCCATTGGCATCGGGTTCATCGGTGCGTACACCACGTTTTCTACATGGATGTTTGAGAGTGCGACACTGCGCGATCGGCGCGCAGTGAAAACGATGATTGCCTATCTGCTTGCGAGTCTTGTAGTCGGACTGGTTGGCGCGTGGGTCGGTTCGCGCCTCTAGTTGTGGCGCGAGTTAGGAATCACTTGCCAAGAGGCGCTGTGTCTACTACCCTTAACCTATTGAATAGGAATAAGCGAGAATCGTTTGTTCAAATGGGCCAAAGGGGATGGCGGGATGAGTGACTCTTTTCCAATCGATGAGGTTCGCGCACATTTTCCTGCGCTAAAGCGTCTTTATCACGGTCAGCGTGTCGCCTACTTTGACGGACCTGGCGGGTCGCAAGTGGCGCAATCGACGATTGATGCGATGACCTCTTACATGGCGCGCGGCGGCGCGAATCTGCACGGCGTTTTTCCGACGAGCGTTGAGACAGAAGCGACCATCGCAGACGCAAAGACAAAACTGGCGGCACTTCTTCATACAAAACCGTCGGAGATCGCATTTGGCGCCAACATGACGACCCTTACGTTTGCCATATCGCGTGCGCTCGCAAGAACGTGGGATGCGCAGACAGAGATTGTCGTCACGGAACTTGACCATCGCGCAAACGTGGATCCGTGGCTCACGGCGGCGCGCGATCGCGGCGCAAAACCGGTGTGGCTGCGTGTGAATAAAGAGAAGCTCGCGCTTGATCTTGATCATCTTGATGAAGTGATTACCCCGCGCACGAAAGTGGTCGCGGTGGGCCTTGCCTCTAATGCAGTCGGGACGATTACGGATGTGCGGCGGATCGCACAGCGCGCGCATGAGGTGGGGGCGCTCGTGGTGGTTGACGCGGTGCACGCGGTGCCGCATTTTTCCGTTGATCGAGAGGTTTTGGACGCTGACATCCTGTTGTGTTCGACGTATAAGTTCTTTGGCCCGCACGTCGGCGTCGCGGCGATTCGCGAGGGACTGTTTGCGCACTTGGACGTTTACAAACTGGATCCGGCCCCAACCTATGATCCGGACAAACTCGAAACAGGTACGCAGAGCCACGAAGGGATTGCCGGGATCGGTGGCGCGCTCGATTTTGTGGCAAGCCTTGGTGACGGGACGACGCTGCGCGAAAAGATGGTTTCTGCCATGAAACGGATCGAGGCGTATGAGGACAGTCTGGCGCGCCACATGCGAGCGGGGTTACAGGCGATGCGCGGTGTGCGGCTTTTTTCGGCAGAAGAGGGAATCCCTAAAACGCCGACGATTGCGATCACGGTCGATGGGCAGGATGCGCGCGCAGTGTGCGAACAAGTGCTTGAAACGGCGAGTGTTTTTGTGGCAGATGGCCATTTTTATGCGAGTACACTGGCTGATCGGCTCGGCGTAAATTCCTGCGGTGGCTTCGTGCGGGCCGGGATTGCGCCGTACAACACGCAAGAAGAGGTGGACCGCTATCTGAATGCTTTAGAGCGAATCGCGCGATAGCGTTTTGCCCTGGCATGAAAAAATGAAGTCAAGTGCCTTTTTGCTTTGTAAACGCGTGCAAGTCTTTTCGGGGGAGTTGATTGCGGGTGTTTCGCACGGCGAAATGCTATAATAGGTAAGCTACATACAAAAAGGAGGTTCTCATGATGGAAAAACGCAAATTGGGCGGACAAGGCTTAACTGTATCCGCGCTCGGTCTAGGCTGCATGGGAATGTCCGATTTTTACGCTGGGCGAGACGATCAAGAGTCGATCGCGACGATTCACCGCGCACTTGAACTTGGCGTCGATTTTTTTGATACTGCAGATATGTACGGCGTTGGACGCAATGAGGAGCTTGTCGGCAAAGCATTAAAGGGACGCCGCGATCAGGTGATCATCGCGACAAAGTTTGGCAATCGGCGGGCGCCGGACGGAACATTTCTTGGTGTTTCGGGACACCCTGACTATGTCCGGCAGGCGTGCGAAGACAGTTTGAAGCGACTCGGAATCGAGACGATTGATCTCTATTATCAGCATCGGGTGGACCCGGACGTGCCGATTGAGGAGACGGTGGGGGCGATGGCGAGGCTTATAGAGGAAGGCAAGGTGCGCTTTCTCGGATTGTCTGAGGCGGCGGCGTCAACGATCAAAAAAGCGCACGCGGTGCATCCGATCAGCGCGCTACAAACGGAGTATTCACTGTGGAGTCGGGATGTGGAAGATGAGATTCTGCCGACGTGCCGTGAACTCTCGATTGGTTTTGTCCCATACAGCCCGCTTGGACGCGGCTTTTTGACAGGAGAGATCCGCACGTTTGAGGATTTGGCAGAAGACGACTATCGTCGCTTTTCACCGCGTTTTCAAGGAGAAAACTTTGCGAAGAACCTGCAACTCGTGGAGCGGATTCGCGAGTTGGCGGCACAAAAAGGGTGCACGCCGTCGCAATTGGCGCTCGCGTGGCTGCTTGCGCAGTGGGAGCAGATCGTGCCGATTCCGGGCACGAAACGGCGCAAATATCTCGAAGAAAACGTCGGCGGGACTGCGGTTCACCTCACACCGTCAGAGCTTTCTTCCATCGATCAAATTGCGCCAGTCGGTGTCGCGGCAGGAACTCGCTACCCTGAACAGGGCATGCGCGGCGTCAATCGCTGAGTCTGCGAGCACTGCGGTAAGCGGGAATTGATCTGTGATGCAGCGCAAACAGGCAACCAAGCCACGAACCGTGGGGCGGTTGCCTGTTTCTTTGCTGTGAGTCCACCAACTGGGCCATCCTGCCTTGACGATGAGCTAAAACGTGAGTTTGCGAACGTTTACGTTGTCCTCGATGATCGGCCAGAGTTGCGGGAAATCGGCGGGCATCGTCCACAGGCTGATACCGCGCAGTCCGTAGCGTTTGACAAGATCAAGCTTTGCGAGAATGCTGCGCGCGTCTTCAAACCACACCTCGTGTGCGCGATGCTGTGCGTCAACATAGCGATAAAACGGCGCCTGATACGTGGTGTTGTATTGAATATCGACCTTGTACTTCGCGGCGCGTTCGACGGCCACTTGTGGGTCAAACGTCTCGGCAAGCGATTTGCCCTTGACAAAAGGCAGTGTCCAGTCGCGCCCGTACGTAGGAACCCCCATCATGATTTTGTGTTTGGGAATCGCCGTGACTGCGTAGTTGAGCACTTTTTCCACTTCGTTGATCGGCGCAATCGCCCACGGCGGGCCGCCTGCCCATCCCCACTCGTAGGTCATGAGCACCACGAAATCGCACAGTTCGCCATGGACCGGATAATCGTGTGCGACATAGAGCAGCCCCTGCTGATGGGCAGATGTCTTTGGCGCAAGCGCCGTGGAGAGAAGAAATCCGGCCTGGTGGATGCGCGCGGCAACTTTTCGCAAAAAGACATTATATGCGTCCTTGTCTTGCGGATAGAGGTACTCAAAGTCGATGTTAAGCCCTTTGAGTCCCTGGCTGTGCATAAGTTCAAGCGCGTTTGTGATTAGCGTGTCTTGCACGGCTGGCGTATTGAGAATGGCATGCCCCACGTCTGAACTGAACATGCTGCCTGCATAGTTTGTAAGGACGAGCATGGGCACCACATGGTGATTGCGCGCGATCTGCAGGAGACTCGAGGTCTCGATCGGCCGGATCGTTCCCTGTGCGGTCGCCTGGTGGCTAAAGGGGCTGGCATATGTGAGATCATGCGCCACCTGAGTGAGATTGTTCTGACCTTTTGCGCCAAAATCTGTGTAGTATGCGTTGACTTCGATCATCGGCAAGGATGCTTTGTTGATGTTGCCAGTCGGAATTACCAACGCTTGACCAATGACCAGTTCATCCGGTGTGGTTAATCCATTCATGTGAATCAAGGTGTCGAGTGAAACATTGTATCGTTTGGAGAGTGCGTAGAGCGTGTCGCCATGGGACACGATATGGATGATCACGGCGGTTTCCTCCTGTGCGTTCGTCTTGACAACGTATGCGAATGCCTAGCGCGATGTTCCTGGATGGTGTCGCAAGATTACATACGTCTATGCGCATTAAGTAAAATACTACGATGTAATTTGTTACATTGTTTTTTTTATCTACTTGTTTTTTGTGTATTACGTGTTGTATGATGAGATGGAACCATTTACAAATCAGTGAACGTTGATTCTTTTTACAAAAATTAAAAATAGGGAGGTTTTTTTGTGGCAACAACTGCATGGGCGCTCGATCCATCTCACAGTCACATTTCTTTCTCGGTTCGACATATGATGATCTCAAATGTGCGCGGATCGTTTAAATCGTTTGAGGCACAGGTGACGGCAGATCCAACAGATCTGACGGATGCAAAAGTTTCAGTGAAGATAGACACAAAGAGCATTGACACGGCGAACGAAGATCGTGACAATCACTTGCGCTCAGGAGATTTTTTTGAGGCAGACACGTATCCGACGATCGAATTTGTGTCAGACAGCGTGAAAAAATTGAGTGAGAATACACACTCCCTAAATGGACAATTGACCATCAAAGGCGTTACGCGTCCGGTTGAACTCACGTGTGAAATTGAAGGCCCGGCCAAAGATCCGTGGGGCAATGAGCGGATCGGCGTGACGGCGACGGGTTCTATCAATCGTTCTGATTTTGGGTTGACCTGGAATGCGGCGCTGGAAACTGGCGGGGTACTCGTAGGGGATGCGATCAAGTTGAACATTGAGCTGGAGTTTGTCAAACAAGCGTGAGTACATGAGTTTTGTACTGAGACAAAAAAGGCGACCGGGTATCGACCACGGTCGCCTTTTTCGTCCATGGATGTTGCGATGGGTCACGGTGCAGGTATCGCTTTTTTTGTGTCTGCTGGCAAAAAGATGGCAAAGAGTGTCGCCGTGATTGGCAACCAGACGATCAGATCGAAGATAAATGTGATTCCGAAGTGATCTGCGACAAAGCCTAGCAGTGTTGCGCCGATACCGCCTGCCCCGACGCCAAATCCGATGATCAGGCCTGAGGCCATCCCGATGTTTCGCGGCAGAAGCATCTGCCCGTAGACGACCGTAACGGCAAACGAAGAGAGAATGGTAAAGCCGAGCAAAAAGAGATCGACAGCGGCCACAAAGCCTGAAAGGCGGGGCAAGAGCCATGCGAATGGAATGGCGAGCGCGACGGACGCGAGCACCAACTGCTTTTTGCTGAAACGGTCGCTCAGTGTGCCGCCCACATACGTGGCGAGTGCGCCGGCTGAGAGAAAGAGGAATGTAAAAAGTTCTGCCACGTTTAGGCTCAAATGGTGATGGAGGTAGTAAAAGGGCAGGAAACCGGACAGGCTGATCTGCGCAAACGAGCGCAGAATGACGACGATGACGAGCAGTGTCAGTCCAAGCGGTTGATTCCTTCCTGAAATTTCCCGCGTCTTGCTTCGCTCTTCCTGGGTGCGACGGCGATACCACGGCAAGAGGCGAAAGGTCATCCATCCGATCAGAGCAGAAGGAATGAGGAAGTAACGCAGTCCCTGCACACCTGTTGCAAAGAGAAACAAGGGGATCATGAGTGGCCCCAAGGCTTGCCCCATATTGCCGCCAACCTGAAAAATGGCTTGCGCCATCCCTTTGACAGGACCGGATGCGAGATGGGCGCCGCGCGACGCCTCAGGGTGAAATGCTCCTGAACCCAAACCGGAGAAGGCGATGAAGATAAGGAGCCATGGAAGGGATGGCGCAAAGCCTGTCAAACTGAGTCCGACACCCGAGAGGGTGACGCCAAGCGGCAAAAAGTACGCCTTAGGATGGCGATCGGTGTAAAGTCCAAAGAGTGGCTGCATGACGGACGACGTCAGGTAGGAAGCGAGCACGACGAATCCGACGCCGATATAGGAAAGGTGGAACGCTTCTTTATAGAGCGGAAGGAGCGCCGGAACGATACCGGTCGTCATGAGGTCATTGAACAGGTGTGCACCCGAGAGGGTCCACACCTGTTTTTTCTGAAGCCCGAGTGGTGTGTCTTGTGTCGGTTGGTTCGCTACCATTTCATTTTCCTTTCGCGCATCTGCGATTAAGCAGCCACAGGTTCTGTGGCCTCTTGGTTTAATCGTAACACGCTGAGGCAAACCGGGATAGCGATCACGGAGAAAAGAGAGCATCCGATCATGATCGTGCGAATCGGGACGAATGGAACAAGCGCCCCGCCTACCAAGACGGATATGGAGCCGGCAGTCATGTTGAGTGTCGCGAGCGCGCCGAGCACACGCCCCTGAACCTCGATTGGGATGAGGTTTTGTCGAATGGTGCGCGAAGCAGTCATCATCGACATGATCCCAAGCCCCATCACGGCAACACCTGCACCGACCGTGGCGAGTGAGTGTCCGAGCACATAGGTGATGATGCCAACAGGTGTAATCAAGCCGCCAATCGCCATGGACTGCCTTGGCGTGATCCGCTTTGCCAAACGCATGTTGATCATGCCTGAAACGACAAACGCCAGACCGTTGATGGCGAGAAAGATGGAGTAACCCGTTGCGTTTAGATGAACTCCTTTGGTGATATAAATCGCTTCGTATGCATCGATTGCGCCTGCACCCAGATTCATGATGACCATAATCGTCATGACCCTCTTTAAAAGAGTCGACTTTTTGAGATAGGAAACAGCAAGCTGCAGATCTTCTTTAATGGTGGCGAGTGCGAATTTGCGCGATCCACTCGCTGGTTTTGGCACGTTTAGGCGAAGCAGGAGGAGGGATCCTGCCGACAAGAGGAAGGATAGTGACTGTGCATAGAATGGAAACGTGTCTCCTGAGATCACGAGGTAGCCGCCGATCAGTGGGCCAAACACCATGGCAACATAGGAAAACGTTGTTGTCATCGTGTTGACGCGGTGTCGGGTTTCAGGCGTCGTGATGCTTGTTATCAATGGGTTAAATGCGTTGGTAAACGCATCCGTGCCAAAGGTGTTGAGCGCGACGAGAAAGAATAGAAACGGCGTGCCAAGCGTGAGAGGAATCAGTGCTGTTGCAATCGCACAGAGAAAATCGGCAGAGAGCGCTGCGTTTCGAAACCCGAAGCGATCGACGAGTGTCCCTGATAGATAAGAGAAGAAAAATGGAACGAGCATGCGAATCGACCACAGCAGCAAGAGCTGTTCACCGTGTTTAACCAAAAAGAGGCTCAGGGCGATCATGTATATGCGATCCCCCATTTGTGAGATGAAGCGACCGAGATAAATGATCCAGTGTTTTGGTGTGTATGCGCTTTCGTCCAATTCCATTCTCCTAATCATGTGTTACAACGAAGTAACAATCATCAATTTTACTAGAGTGTAATTCGGTTTCCTGGAACTGTCAATGCAAAGATTGGCGTTTTTTGTAATAGTAAAACACAGTGAGAAATCGTGAGACGAACATGCTATGATCACGAAGAAGAGAAAAAGGGGGACGGGTCATGATCCTGACTCAGGATCGCGCGATACTCGCAGTTCTTGCGCTTGGCTTGGTGTTTTTTCTTCAAATGAAACAGCGGCGCGCGGCAGATACGTACATGGCGCGCATCCGCGAACGGCAGCGCATGCGCGATGAGGCACTGCAAGGTCGCGACCGTGAAGCAAACGCGTCGGATGTGGACCTGTTTGAGAAGGAACCAAAACAAGGTGATGTCAAACCAGAAGACCTTGAGCGGTCTGCTTCTTCCTTGGATACTGAGGTAGAAGGAGCCCATGCGGACGGGGTTCTTGAGGGGATGGCTGATGAGGAGACAGATCGCGCGGCGCAGCATCGCCAGTCTGCACCGCCGTCGTCCTAAGCGCTGATTTTGCGCGCTGCTTGTCTAGAAAGCGTTCGTTTCGCATACCCTAGAATCGCCGGTCATGCTGTGTGGCGATAAAGGGGTGATGGCACATGACGGAGCGGCGATCCCGCCTGCTGTTTCTTGCAGTCATGTCGCTGCTCGTGCTTTGCGACATCGCTTTGCTGGGACATCTGCGCGCTTTTTTCACAGATATCTGGGCGGTGGCCCGCGCGGTGATCGGCCCGCTTTTGCTCTCGATTATTGCGACCTATGTATTGCGTCCGTCTGTCGATTTGCTTGAACAGCGTCGAGTTCCGCGCACGGTCGCCATTCTCATGCTGTATGCGATGATTGTTGTTTTGATCTTGCTGCTGCTAATCAACACCATTCCGCTCTTGCTTCATCAGGTGCAGCTTTTCATCTCGTATTTGCCAGGCTACGTCACGATCGTCGACAAGACGATCGATCACATGTCAGTCGCCTCGCGCGTGCTTCCAAACAGTGTCAGACTCGGCATTGAAAAGGCGCTTTCAAGCGCCGAAGGCGGCATCGCAGCCTGGCTGTCTGGCACACTGATCGGTGTGCGCGATTTGATCTCCGGTGTGGTTTCGGCGTTTGTCATCCCGTTTTTGGTTTTTTATCTGCTGAAGGATTACAGCCGTTTTCAAAATTTGCTTGTGCGTCTTTTTCCGCGTTCGCAGCGTGAGACGGTCGTGCGCATTTTGCAGGGAGTCGATCACGCACTCGGACGGTATGTGCGCGGGCAATTGCTTGTGATGGCGCTGGTTGGCATCGCCACACTCATTGGATTGGTGATTGTGCGCATGCCAAACGCATTGCTTCTTTCCGTCGTCGTAGGTCTTACAAATATCATTCCGTATGTTGGGCCGTTTATCGGCGCGGCGCCGGGACTTGTCATGGCGCTTGGCATTTCTAAAGGGATGTTCATAAACGTTCTGCTCGTGAATCTCATCGTACAGCAATTGGAGGGAAACCTGCTCTCCCCGATGATCATGGGAAAAACGATTGAGCTGCACCCGCTGCTCATCTTGCTTGGTGTCATGGCGGCAGGGGAGATCGGCGGGATCACAGGGCTTATCTTTGCGGTGCCGATCCTTGCGGTCATTAAGGTTGTCTACACGCAAATTCATCTTCACGTTTTGCGAAGAGACATGTGATCCGTGTCAACTCACGTAAAAATCTTACCCAAGAGCAATGGCTAACTCATTTAAAAATCTTACCCACTCCTTCGCTTTTTGTAGGAGGGGCGGGAGGGGTGAATGGCCGCAGGCCAGAGGGGATGAGCGAAGCGGTTTCCCCTGTGTGGCGCCTGTGGAGCTTGTGGTCAACTCACAGAGTTGTCCATCAAATCCACAGGCAATTCTTGTTCTTTTTAGAGAAGCCCGTGTGTTCCGTCCAGTCGACCCTGTGTGGTTTGCACCCACGGAGCGGGGGCAGGTAGGGGGACCGGAGTAACGTTCGTGCCCTGCGGACCTTGTGCAAGCAAAGTAGCGAGTTGCCGATGCAACTGCAGTGGATTGAGCGAATCGGCCCAAACGCCCCAGAGCTTCTGGCTATCTGCAGAGACGACATCTGATGCAAAGGCCCGTTGTAAAGGTGGCTTGGCAATATCGTATTTCTTACGCACATGACTCCCTTCGCGTGTTTTCCTCACGACTTTGCGCATGGGCAGGCACACATTCGCGTACACATCAAGCCACGCGTATACCGTGTTTAACCACGTGACATGTTCAGGTGAATCATAGCGTTCGTATCCGACGATCTCACGTACCAAAAACGATTCTTCTGCTCCACGTGGGCATTGTCATTCTTCTTATACGGACGGCTCCGCGTAAACGACAGGCGATTGGCCTTTGTGTAACGGATCAGTTGATGATTGATGAACTCACTGCCATTATCCGAGTGGATCCCCCATATCGCGTAGGGCCATTCGGCGAGGATTCGTTCCAGAGCAGAGGCGACCCCTGCTTGTCCACGCCCAAGTACGGCCAGACGCCTACTGTATCCCGTCACGATATCAACCACCGAAAGCGTATAGGCATAGTGTCCGGACGATGAACCGCCGTTGTGCTCCACAAGATCAATTTCTAAAGCACCCGGTTTGTCCTCATCCCAATCATACCGTTCAATCGGTACTTCTGAACGCAGATGCGCAGACGGTCTCTTGTCCGCAGGGATATGCTTGGCACCTGGTTGCACCCACTTGGTGATGCGGCGCGCGAGCGTTGCCCGACTGATTTGCTCTAACTGTTCTACGATCGTAGGCGTAAGGTGTAGTTCGCCGTGGCGAGCCAATAGATTGGCAGTTCCCACCAACATGGGATGAAGTCGCTCCGCACAAGGATAGTCGAGTGCCTCCCACACCACTTGGATCACCGGAAGCGCCATTTGATACTGGAGAGGCCGACATCGTTTTGAACGCGGTCCATGTTGCTCAGGCCTTCCCTTCATCGCTGCAATTGCATACTTGCGCGCGTACCCTAAGGTTGCCTCTAATTCATCTAAGATACGAGACTTTTCCTGTCTGGCAGTGGCACGCAGGTACCGGATCCGCATTGCACTCAGGTACTCTCGCCGACTCTGCATTGACATCTGCACAACAATCCCTTCGGTAAGGTTTCTATGTGAGTGAGCCAATGTCCTTTCGGTAAGATTTTAGCTGAGTGATCCGCGTGATCTTGACTTTATCTTGCAATACGTGTACGATTGTTTTTGCCTGGTGATGATGGCGGAGGGGACACACTCGTTTCCATCCCGAACACGGCAGTTAAGCCCTCCAGCGCCGATGGTACTTGGACCGCAGGGTCCTGGGAGAGTAGGACGTTGCCAGACGATGCCCTCGCGTTTGCGAGGGCTTTCATATCGCTCCGTATCGAACAGGAGTACCAAAATGCCTGCAACCAGAGAGTTTCCGCCTAGGCTGAAAGCGGGGATGTGCGACGGCGTTGGGAAGCTCGTTCGCGTGCTGTCAGGAGACGGGTTCCGCCCGTTAGAGCGGTTAGAGTGATGCGGGTCGCCTTGCCTGCATAACGAGGGTGGTACCGCGTGTGTCTCACGTCCCTTGGGGATGTGGGCTTATTTTACGTTTAGGGGGAATTTAGCGTGCAAGGTAGAGAAATCCGCCGTCTTTACACAGAGTTTTTCCGGGAGAAAGGTCACGAGATTGTTCCAAGCGCAAGCCTTGTTCCGCACGATGATCCTACGCTCCTCTGGATCAACAGCGGTATGGCGCCACTTAAAAAATACTTTGACGGACGTGTCGTTCCCACCAATCCACGTCTTACGAACAGTCAAAAGTGCATTCGCACAAACGATATCGAAAATGTCGGAAAAACGGCTCGCCACCATACGTTTTTTGAGATGCTCGGAAATTTTTCGATCGGTGATTACTTTAAGCGCGAGGCGATTCACTATGCGTATGAGTTTCTGACAGATCGCCTGAAGCTGGATGTGTCGCGTCTCTCGATTACCATTCATCCAGAAGACGATGAGGCATTTTTAATCTGGCACCGCGAGATCGGTTTTCCGGAAGAAAAAATCCTTCGTCTAGAGGAAAATTTCTGGGATATCGGTGAAGGGCCGTGCGGGCCGAACTCAGAAATTTTTTATGATCGCGGAGAGAATGTCGGCTGCGGTCGGGAAACGTGTGACGCGAGTTGTGACTGTGATCGCCACTTGGAGATCTGGAACCTCGTTTTTAGCCAATATAATCACAATGCGGATGGATCGTATACACCGCTTCCCAAAAAGAATATCGATACTGGCATGGGGCTTGAACGCACCGCGTCAGTGCTTCAGGATAAACCCTCCAATTACGAAACGGATCTTTTTATGCCGATCATCGAAGCGGCTGCGCAGAGACTCAATGTTCGCTATGGGGAGAATGAAGCGGTTGACGTGGCGCTCAAGGTGATCGCGGATCATGCGCGCGCGGTAGTGTTTTCGATCACCGATGGCGTTGCCCCATCGAATGAAGGGCGCGGCTATGTGATTCGCCGATTGTTGCGGCGAGCGGTGCGCTATGGCAAACAGCTCGGCTTTGGCGAGCCATTTCTTCACTCGCTCGTTCCCGTTGTCGCCGGGATGATGGACGACGCGTATCCGGAGATTGCGGCGCGCGCGGAACACACCATGACGCTGATGCGCCTTGAAGAAGAAAGGTTTCACGAGACGCTGGCAGATGGGGAGGCACTACTTGCAAAATCAATCGCGCGGCTGCGCGAGATGGGTTCGACCGTGCTTTCTGGCGCAGAAGCGTTTCGTCTCTATGACACGTTTGGCTTTCCAATTGATCTGACCGAAGAAATTGCAAAAGAGAGTGGCGTGGAGATTGATCGCAATGGGTTTGCCGAGGCGCTTGAGGCGCAGCGGCAACGCGCACGCAGCGCGCGACAACAGGTGGACAGCATGCAGGTGCAATCAGGAGAGTTGGCGGATCTGCTCGTGCCAAGCGTCTTTGTCGGGTATGACACACTCAAGACGGACGCGCATGTCGTCGCACTCTATTTAAACGGAAAGGCAGTTGAACAGGCGGGGGCGCTTGAGCGAGTCTTGGTCGTTCTCGATCAAACTCCGTTTTATGCTGAAAGCGGCGGTCAAGTGGCAGACCGTGGTATCATCCGCGGACACGATTTTGAACTGCGCGTCGAGGATGTAAAAAAGGCGCCAAACGGTCAGCACATTCACATCTGTGAAGTCGCGCTTGGGTCTGTGCGCACCGTAGCGCGGGTGGTGGCAGAGGTTGATTCATTGCGGCGCGCTGCGATCACGAAAAATCACACGGCGACGCATCTTCTTCACTACGCGCTTCGGACGGTGCTCGGAGAACATGTCGCGCAGGCGGGCTCGCTCGTACTACCGGATCGCCTGCGGTTTGACTTTTCGCATACAGGCGCAATTTCGCGGGAAGATCTTGAGCGTGTTGAGTTGCTAGTCAATCAGGCGATCTGGGACGACGAACCGGTGACGGTTGAAGAAATGGCGCAGTCAGACGCTAAAGCGCTTGGTGCCATGGCGCTGTTTGGTGAAAAATACGGGGAACGTGTGCGCGTCGTGCGTGCCGGATCGCAGTCCATCGAATTGTGCGGCGGTTGTCACGTCTCGCATAACGGTCAGATCAACCTGTTTCGTTTGGTCAGCGAAAGTGGAATTGGATCGGGTGTGCGCCGGGTCGAAGCGGTCACAGGCGCATATGCCTATGAATTTGTGAAGGCAGAAGAGCGGTTGCTTCTCCATGTTTCAGAGCAGCTTAAATCGCCGCCCGCGCTTTTGCAAAAACGGGTAGAGTCGATGAACGATCACGTGCGATTGCTTGAGAAAGAAGTCGAAGCGCTCACGGCTCAATTGAATCGCGCGGAGGCGGCGCAACTTGATGAGCGCATCACACAGCACGCAAACGGGCGTGCGCTTGTGGCGGCGGTGCGTGAGCAAGACGTTGAAGGGCTGCGTGCCATGGCGGATTATTTGCGCCAAAAACACGCAGATCTCTTGATCGTGCTGGGTTCATCAAAGGCTGAGAAAGCAGCGTTTGTCGTATCTGTGCCCCCTTTACTTCAGGCGCGTGGTGCGCATGCTGGAAAACTTGTCAAAGAGATCGCGAGTTTGGCTGGAGGGGCGGGTGGCGGTAAGGCGGATCTGGCCCAGGCAGGCGGGCGCAATCCAGAAAAGCTGCCAAAAGCGCTGGAGCATGCTGAAGCGCTGCTCGCAAAGCTCCTCTCGGATACAATGTGAAAGAGGATTTTGGTGAGCAGTCCGCGAATAGTAAACTCTAAGGACACGAATCGCGAGAGAGGGGTGTTACGTGTTCATGCCGTCTTTTGAAGAAACGATGCAGTTTCGACTTCGGCCTGATGAACCGAGTCGCGCGGAACGCGCTTTGCTTCTCGCCTATGAGGCGCTCAGTGAGAAAGGTTACAACCCGATTCACCAGATGGCAGGTTATCTCATTTCGGGAGATCCCGCTTATATCACGAGCCATAAAGACGCGCGTGACACGATTCGCCGACTTGAGCGTGATGAGTTGATTGAAGAGCTCGTACGCGCCTATCTGGCGGCGCGCCTGCCGTGAGAATCATGGGCATTGACTATGGAGACGCGCGGATCGGCATTGCGCTGAGCGATGCCTTGAAGTGGACTGCACAATCGCTTGAGGTGATTGACTGCCGGCGGATAAAAGACCCTGTCGCGCGAATCGCCGAATTGGTTTTACTCCACGATGTGGAACGAATGGTACTTGGATTTCCGCGCAACATGAATGGTACGATCGGTGCGCGTGCGGAAAAGACACAGGCGTTTAAAGACAGACTGGAAAAAGTGATCGACGTGCCGATTGAGTGGATGGACGAACGCTTGTCGACCGTCTCTGCGCAGAGACTTTTGATCGAGGGAAATGTGCGCCGCGAAAATCGCCGCGGGGTCGTCGATAAAGTGGCGGCGACCCTTATTTTACAAACGTATCTAGACCGTGCGAGGAGGGATGCGCCGTGATGGATTTGCTGCTGCAGGGTCATGTGACGCTAACCGACGACGAAGGACGCGATGAGGACTATGAGGTGCTGCGCGTTCTTGAAATGGATGGCCGGCACTATGTGTTGTTAATGTCACTTCTTGATCCGGAAGAGGAACCGCTCATCCTGCGCGTGGAAGGCAGTGTCGAGGATGATGACGCGTCGCTTTGCGGCATTGAGGATGACGAGGAGTGGGAACGCGTCGCAGAGGCGTTTGACACGCTCATGGTAGAGTGGGACGATCTAAGCTAAGCCAGGGGAAAGGAAGCAGCGAAGCGGATGAAACCACGATTGAGAAGGCGCGGGGGCGTGTCGCTCCTGGTCGCCTTCGCGCTTTTTTGGGGAGGTTTTTCTTCGTATCAGGGAATTTATCTCCCGGGCAATGTCTCAAAAACGACATGGATCAACATCCCGGCGGGTGCGACATCGACCCAGATCGCTGATCTCCTTTATCAGAAAGAAGTGATTCGAAGCCCATTTTGGTTCCGCGCCTACCTTGCTTTGAGTGGGCAGGCGGATCGGTTGCAGGCGGGACGCTACCCGTTTTCACCCGGGCAAAACGTTCCTTCTGTGGTGGGAGAGCTGACGCGCGGATCGGTTGCCTACAACACTGTTTCAGTGACGTTCCCGGAAGGGTACACGGTCACGCAGATGGCGGCGACCCTTCAGCAAGCGGGGGTGTGCAGTGCGCAATCGTTTATGCGCGCGGTGAAAACGGATCACTTTTCATATTCGTTTTTGGCGACATCGTATCACCGAAAAACGGTGCGCGATCCACTTGAAGGGTTCCTGTTTCCAGATACGTATGATTTTGTGCGGGGAGAGTCGCCAAAAACGGTGATTCAAACGATGCTGCAGATGACGCAACAGGTGCTTGATCCGCATCGCTTGCGCGAGATTGCACGCGAAGGGCTGACGGTGCAAGAAGTGATGACTGTGGCCTCAATGATTGAACGCGAGGCAAAACTCAAGTCGGAACGACCGCTTGTCGCGAGTGTGATCTATAATCGTCTGCACCTGCATCCGCCAATGAAGCTGCAGATTGATGCGACAGTGCTTTATGCGCTAAATGGTCACGGGAGTCTCAACCATGATCTTTATATCAACAATCCGTATAACACGTATGTGTATGGTGGGCTTCCACCTGGACCGATAGCCAATCCAGGACTCGCTTCAATTCAAGCGGCGCTTCATCCTGCGAAGACGGACTACTATTTTTATGTTGCGCGAAATGACGGAAGCGGCGGTCACTATTTCTCGACGACATACGCACAACAACTGCACAACGAACTGAGGAGTCAGCAAAACGCAGCGCATCACGGCTAGCCAAACGACGGTCACACATGCAAAATGTCCCACGCGCATAGAATGGCTTGCGCGCGGGGAGGTGCATCATGTGAGCCTGCTGTTATCCTTGTCCCTATTGGTGCGGGAATTCACGGTGCTGGTTTCGTATGTCAAGAACCAGACGTTTCCGCAGCCGCTTGATAAGCGTGAAGAGCATGAAGCGCTGTTGCGCTTTGCGTCTGGCGACAAAGACGCGCGCAACACGCTGATTGAACACAATTTGCGGCTGGTGGCGCATGTTGTCAAGAAGTACGATAACGGACTAACCGATACGGATGACCTTGTCTCGATTGGCACGATTGGGCTGATCAAGGGCATCGAATCGTTTCGCGTCGAGCGCGGCGTTCGCCTTGCCACGTATGCGGCACGCTGCATTGAAAACGAGATTCTCATGCATTTGCGCAGCCGTAAAAAAAGAAGGCGCGACATGAGCCTGCAAGAGCCAATCGGCCAGGACAAAGAAGGCAATGAGGTTTCGCTGATCGACATTCTCGGTTCTGATGCGGATGAGGTGATCGAAGACGTCGCGTTTCGCATCGACCGAGAATCAATTTACACGGGTCTAAAAGTGCTTGAACCGCGCGAACGCGAAATTATTTGGGCGCGGTTTGGACTTCCCTATGGCGAAGAAAAAACGCAGCGCGAAATCGCCAAGGCCATGGGAATTTCCCGCTCGTATGTTTCGCGGATTGAAAAGCGCGCGATTGAAAAATTGCAGGAGCAGTTTCGGGAAAACGCCCGCTGATATGCTTGCGTGGGTCAAACTTTTTTGGTTGCACGCGGCTGTTTGCAAAGAATATGCGTTTTTTGCGAAGTATTCCCCGCTTGTGTTACAGTAATGTGCAACGGAGTTCAGGTGGGGTGCGTCTGCTGTCTTCTTTAAAACCGAACGAGTACGTGACATCCATATACCACATCGACGTAAAAGCGCTCGCGGATCGCGGGATCCGCGGAATTCTTACAGATCTTGACAACACGCTTGTCGCGTGGAATTCGCCCCAGGCTACCCCAAAACTGGTAGCCTGGCTTTCGCATGTCAAGAATTTAGGTTTTCGTGTCATGATCCTTTCAAACAATGAAGAGGCGCGTGTGCGATCGTTTGCAGAACCGCTCGGAATTCCCTGTATCGCGCCTGCACGCAAGCCGCGCACGGTGAACTTTCACAAGGCCCTGGCGCAAATGAACGTATCTGCCGGCGAGACGGCGATGGTTGGCGATCAACTGTTTACGGATGTGCTGGGGGGCAATCGGGCGGGGCTTTACACGATTCTGGTGCAGCCCATTCACTCGAAAGAGTGGATTGGAACAAAGCTTAATCGCATCGCGGAGCGCTTTGTGCTGGCCAGATTGCCAAGTCCGTCCGGACAGAAAGAGTACACATGGGACGAAGTGAGAAGGGAAGATGTGTTGCAGGATGAGTAGTATGAGCCTGATTTGCACGGGCTGCGGCGCTCCGCTCCAAATGGACACGGAAGACGCTCCAGGCTACATCACGAATGAGGCGTTTATGCGGGAACAGCCGGTCTGTCAGCGCTGTTATCGGCTGATTCACTACGGGCAGTTTCAGCCGATGGCGATTCCAGAGGAGACGTACCGTCAGGTGGTCATGAAGGCACTGGCCCGACCATCTTTCGTGCTCTATGTCATGGATTTGTTTGATGTTAGCGGAAGTATCGTGCCAGGGCTTACCGGGGTGCTTCGCCAGCATGATGTGATGATTGTCGCAAACAAGTTTGATTTGTTTCCGAAGCAGACGGCGGATGAACCTGTGAAATCGTGGCTCCTTCGTGAGGCTAGGCGTGCGGAGATCCCGGCGAGCGATGCGGTTTTGGTCAGTGCGAAAACGGGTTATCACATGGATGAACTCGTTGAGCAGTTGGAGGCGCGCGCGCGCAAGAAACAGATCGTGGTGATGGGCATGGCAAACGTCGGCAAGTCGAGTTTGCTAAACGCGCTGCTGTCGCGACTCGACCCGGAACAGACGCGCTTTACCACGAGCGCCTTTCCAGGGACCACGCTTGGCTCTATGGCGATAAAGCTCGGGGACAACGGGTTTACCATCGTCGACACGCCTGGACTCATGGGAAAACACCGGATCCAGGATCGCGTGTGCAAGGCGTCACTCAAGTTGATCATGCCGACAGAGCGACTGCGCCCGCGTGTCTATCAGTTGCAAAAAGGACAGAGCCTCTTTTTGGGCGGACTTGCGCGGTTTGATTTTATCGAAGGGCCACCGCAGAGCGTCGTGGTGTATGTGGCCAATCAACTGCGTGTCCATCGCACCAAGCTGCAGCAGGCAGACAGCCTCTACCAGCGTCACCTGGGTGGATTGCTCACACCGCCGTGTGTCTCGTGTGATGAGGGCCTGCGCACGCTTGTCCCAAAAAATGTCTCGTTTACAGAGGGGCGTCCAGTTGATCTCGCAATTCCAGGACTCGGTTTTCTGCGACTTTCCGGGCACGCCATCAAGGGTGTGATTCATCTGCCAAAAGGCGTGACGGTGAATGTGCGCAATGCGCTCCTCTGATCACAGAAGCTTTGATAGAAAGGCGTGAGTGCGATCGAACGCATGTTTATGGTCATCGGCGACCCTATCGCGCACAGTCTTTCGCCTGTGCTACACCGTGCGGCGTATGCCGCGTTCTCGCTTGACGCCTGGTATGGCGCCAGCAGAGTCAGAGCGTGTGATCTGCCAGATGCGGTTCGTGGGTTGCGCGCCCTCTCGATCGCGGGGTGCAATGTCACCATTCCGCACAAGGAAGCCATTTTGCCGCTGCTTGATGATTTGACAGACCGCGCCCGTGCGGTTGGGGCAGTCAATACGGTCACGCTGCGGGATGGCCGCCTGATCGGGGACACGACGGACGGTGAGGGCTGGCTGCGCTCGTATCGGGATGAGGGTGCGCCATCGCTTGCGGGTCAGACGGTGGTGCTGCTTGGCGCAGGTGGGGCAGCGCGTTCGATTCTCTATACGCTGCTCACGCAAGATGCTGCCTGTGCACGTATTTTTATCATCAATCGCGACCGCGTGCGCGCTGAGCGACTTTGCGCGGCGTTTGCACATCTCGCACATGGAACCGTTCTCGCGGCGTGTGCTCTTGATGAACTGCGCGCATCCGAGATCGATGTGATCATCAACACAACCTCTGTCGGCATGGAGGGAGAGCTGGCAGGTGCGTGCCCGATTGCGCCTGATTTTTTTCGCGCGCACCACTTTGTATCCGATATCGTTTACCGTCCGGCGCAGACGGTGTTTCTGAGTGAGGCGAAGCGACGCCGCGCGCACACGCACGGGGGACTCGGCATGCTCGTCTATCAAGGCGCGCTCGCGTTTGAGATGTGGTTTGGCGTGAAGCCGCCTGTCGATCGAATGATGGCCGTGGCGAGAGAGGCGCTTCAAGTGAAGGGCTGAAAGGAGGAAAAAAGTTTGCTTACAGGTACACAGACTCGCTATTTGCGCGGGCTGGCACACCATTTGACACCGATTTTTCAAATCGGGAAAGGAGGAATCTCTGAAAACATGCTCGATCAGATCGGGCTTGCGCTTGAGGCGCGCGAACTGATCAAAATATCCCTGCTACAGAATTCAGAGTGGACAGTAAAGGAAGCGGCAGAAGAAATCGCGCGTGTTACCAAGGCAGAGATCGTTCAGACGATTGGAAAGACGATCACGGTGTATCGCAGATCCGTCGACCATAAAACGATTGTGTTGCCAAGATGAGCATCGCGCGGCTTGGAATCTTTGGCGGTACCTTCGATCCTCCGCACATTGGCCATTTGCTGATGGCAGAAGTGGCGCGTGAGACGCTTATGCTCGATCGGGTCTTGTTTATCCCGGCGGCGATTCCTCCTCACAAGGCGGAAATCGCGATCACATCGGGCGAGGAGCGCGCAGAGATGGTTGCGCGCGCGATTGCCCCGTATCCCGCGTTTTCTTTGTCGCGCTGTGAACTGGCGCGCGATGGAGTCAGCTACACGATCGACACGCTGCGCGAGGTGCGCGAGCAAAAAGAGTATGGTGGCGCGCGCCTCTATCTGTTGCTCGGGGCGGACATGCTGGCACAGTTTGCAGCGTGGAAAGAAGCGGCGGCGATTGCCCGCGATGCGACGCTTCTGGCGGCACCGCGCGAGGGGTTCGAGCTCACGCGCTTGATCGCGCGCGTGCGTGAGCAGATTCCAAACGCAGACATCGCTCCACTCCCGATGCCGCCACTCGATGTCTCTGCGACCTGGCTTCGCAGCCGCATCAAGGAAGGAAGGCGAGTAGAGTGGCTTCTTCCGGCGTCAGTCCTTGAATATGTGGGAGAACGGGGACTCTACCGATGATGGAGGAAATCAAAAAACGTGTTAAGGCGAGGCTTTCACCACACCGTTTTGCGCATGTGGAGGGTGTCGCGAAAACGGCGGTGAAACTTGCGGCGATTCACGGGATTGATGAAAAGCGCGCGGAACTCGCGGCGTGGCTTCACGATTACTACCGCGAGGATTCGCGAGAATCGCTTGTGCATCTGGCGGAAGAGGTCGCCTTTGTGATCGGGGAGCAACCGACGCCGCTTTTGCATGGTCCACTGATGGCGGCAAGGCTATCGCTTGATTTTGGGATCGATGATTCGGAAGTGCGCGAAGCGATCGCTGTGCACACGATCGGAGATCCTGCGATGGGACCTGTCGCGCAGGTGCTTTTTGTCGCAGACTTGATTGAACCGGGAAGGACATTTGCGTCGGCGCGACCTGTGCGCGCCGTGGCTGAGCGCGATTTGGCCCGCGCCGTGGCGATGACGGCAGACGCGACGATCGAACATCTGCTCTCGGCGCATTTGCCGATTGCAAAAGAGACGGTGGCACTGCGCAATCTGATCTGGAAACGGATAGACGAAACCACGTAAAAGATTTACAGTAAAGACAGGACGTTTCTGCGTCGCCCTTGGCCGTTTAAAGGGCGGGGCGTGTGAGGACTCGACTAGGAGGCTTGATGGATGCGGGATCAATGCATGGAATACGCACAGGCGGCTGCAGAGGCGGCGGAGAACAAAAAGGCGAATGATGTGGTTGTTCTTGACATTCGCGGGATTTCGGTCATCGCAGATTACTTCGTCATTTGTAGCGCAATGTCGCGTATCCAGGTACAGTCGATTGCTGATGCGGTCCGTGATCGGCTTGAAATCCTTGGCGTCCGCTGTCGCGGCATGGAGGGGAAAGAGGAAGGCAAGTGGATCCTCGTTGACTTTGGCGACGTGGTGGTTCACGTTTTTAATGAAGATGAGCGTAAATTTTATGGCCTGGAAAGGCTTTGGGCGGATGCCCCACGGTTAACTCTTCCGGTTGGCGGGGGAATGGCCTAGTGAGGTGAAGTATGTATCAGGGTTTTGCGGCGGTCTATGACCGTTTGATGGGGGATATCCACGAAGATCGCTTCGGCGCAGTGCTTGATGAGTGCGTCAGGGAGATCGGCCAAGCGCCTGGCACAGTGCTTGATCTTGGGTGCGGAACGGGGCGCATGTTTCCACATCTATTGCGCCACGCGCGACGGATTATTGGGATTGAGCCTTCGGAAGAGATGCTTGCACAAGCGGCTGTGCGTGCCGAAGTGGCGCGAAACCGCGTGCAATTGATCGCTGGACGGGCCGAATCGTTTCGCGTTCCACAAAAGGCGCACGCGTGTGTATCCTTTTGCGATGTGATGAGTTATCTTGAAAACGAGCCGGAGCTTGTGAAGGCTTGCCAGCGTGTCTACGATTCGTTAACGCCTGACGGTTGGTTTCTCTTTGATATGCATACGCCACACAAACTGCGTGAGGCTTTTCGCGAACGCGTCTTTTTTGAAGATCAAGGTGACATATTTTCACTGATGAACACGCGTGTGGATGAAGAAGCGCGACGTGTCACCTACGAATTGACACTTTTCATTGAAGAGGAAGACGGACGATTTCGCCGTGAGGATGAGATTCACCAGCAAGTGGCATTTACGCGTGAAGAGGTTGTGCATGCACTTTGTGCAGCGGGTTTTCACTCGATCCAGATCGGCGTTGATTTTGTGATGCCGTGGCAGACCGGGAGCACACTTGGCAGTGATGGGGAAGACCTGGTTTTGCCGTGGAGTGAAGCGCGTATCGAGGTGGCGGAGAGGTGGTTTTTTTTAGCGAGAAAATCGCCCAGCGTGTGAATGCTTCATTCTGTGTCAACCGCGCGATGTGAGGGATTATGTCGCGCGGTTGCCGTCTTCAGTCTGAGTTGGCCGTCTACCGTTTTCTTCACTTCGGTACTTCGTAAATGCTTCGATATACTGAGGGTGTGTTTGAAACCAAGAAACGAGATTCTGCAATTGTGTAACCGTTTGTGGACTGACGTGATGCTCAATGCCCTCGACATCCCCGCGCAAGACTTCCTCAGAGATTCCAAGCATGCGCAACAATTCCTCAAGCATGCCATGCCTCTGTTTCATGGAACGACCCATTCGCTCTCCCGTTTTGGTGAGCAAGATGCCTCTGTATTTTTCATAAGTCACATACTGTTGCTCATCAAGTTTTTGCAGCATTTTCGTCACAGAAGAAGGTTGAACAGCGAGGGATGACGCAATATCTGACACGCGGGCGTATCCTTTATCTTTCATCAACTCGTAGATCTTTTCAAGGTAATCTTCCATGCTCGGTGTCAGCATGTCATCATCTGCTTTCTTACATCATGATTTCTCCATTGTACTATAATTGTCGCTTGCTGCACAGGTTTACAACCGCCTAACGGTAGACGATCTTGATTCTCTCTTTGGAGATATGCGGATTGTAAAAAGGAATGGGAGGACACGCGCAGAACAGCCTCTCATAAGGAGGGATCTTTATGAGATGGTATCGCGATCGATGGACTATGCTGCTTGGAGGATGCCTGATTGTGGGCTGGTCATGGATGTTGCTTCAGCATATGGGATTTTCACAAGAGCGTTTCGCACCGTCGACATCTGTGCCAAGTTTAGCGCAGACATTGCCGAACAGTTCTTGGCCCACATTACAACAGACGCTGTCTTCATCTTCGCGAGTATCTTTCTCAAAAGGGGTAGTACCCTCGATCATGGTCGATGTGTCGGGTGCGGTGGTTTCTCCCGGAGTATACCGTCTACCCCTTGATGCACGCGTGCAAGATGCATTGCGTGCTGCAGGAGGGGCGCGTCGTGATGCCGATCTTTTGGCTGTGAATCTCGCCGCGATTGTGGAGGACGGCGCACAGGTAGTGATTCCCTCACAAACTTCCGTAAGCGCTGGCACAACCATTTTAGCAGTGGGCACGCCTTATCAGGCAACGGCAAAGCTTCGAAGAGGGAGGCACAGTTTGAAGCTTTCACCTGGTGAGAGGATTTCTTTGAATCACTCTTCAGAGGCTGTTCTTATGGAGGTTCCGGGTATCGGGAAAAAGCGTGCAGACGAGCTTCTTCAATACCGAGCCATCCACGGGTCATTTACTTCCCTTGCACAGCTTCACCTTGTCCACGGGTTTACGATCCATTTGCTGCAAAGGGTGCTGCCTTATCTGACGCTGTAAAAGCCGTTTGGCGGATGATAAAAAGGCATTCACCGAAGTGAATGCCTAAAGGAGGCCGCTTTGGAAAACTGGATTAATCGATTTGGCGCGCAGTGACGTATGAATTTGCCCAGTACGATTCACGGAGTGAATCGATCTTGATATGAGAACCGGCGGCACTGATAAACTGATCGTTTCCAATGTAAATGCCCACGTGAGAAATACCGCTTGTATACGTGCTAAAAAATACGAGATCCCCAGGTTTTAGCTGAGTCTCGGGGACGTAGAAACCGTCATTGGTTTGTCCGGCAGCGGAGTGGGGAAGTGAGATTCCATATTGGGCGAACACATATTGTGTGAAACCGGAGCAATCAAATCCGCTGGGTGATGTTCCGCCCCATGCATACGGGTCACCTAAGTACATTTTTGCGCGAATCGCAATGCGTTCTCCGAGAGGCAAAACTGCGGCGGGGTGAACCTCTTTTACTTTGTGAGACGCGAATAAAGCCCTGTGTTTCGCGGGTTTTGAAACGGGGTGAGGATAGGACTTATGTGATGTTCGCACAGGTGCGAGAAGTACCTTTGGCATGAGTGACGCAACGTGCGCCACAGGCTTGTCAACGAGTGCGGAACCCATTTTCGCGAGTTCTGTCGTCGCAAGGTGGGGGCCATGATGTTGTTTGGCCGTTGCAAATGTTGAATGGTGTTGTGCAACGTCGCTGCGCTGTGCAGCGTAAGCAGCCGGCATAGAAGCCGAAGCAAACCATGTGGTGCCTGTAAGGAGAGCAGACAGCACGAATTGAGAAGTGCGCAACAAAAATGGGCCCCTTTCTGGTGCGCCTCCGAGGTTAGTTGACGGGTTAGGGCTGAAAGGTAGCCCCTCCAAAGATTGGATTCACCCCAAGGTGTTGCGTCCCCCGTACCGACTAGAGCATGTCGGATTCGGCGATTCTCGCTCTGCGCTGAATTCTACCAGTTACGACAGTGTCTGACAAG
This sequence comes from Ferroacidibacillus organovorans, assembly GCF_001516615.1. GTDB lineage: Bacteria > Bacillota > Bacilli > Alicyclobacillales > SLC66 > Ferroacidibacillus > Ferroacidibacillus ferrooxidans_B. Next base: position 26,115 of record NZ_LPVJ01000001.1, read on the forward strand.
AGTTTTTTTGATTTAAAGTTTAGTCGCAAAGAAGAGATGGTATGGAGTATCGATTGCTTGCGATTCTTTCACTCTCGTTTTTTTCAGGCATTCTCTTTGTGCAAGCGAGATGGGTTGCCACAGGTGTCACGTTTTGCATCATCGCGGTATCTGTCCCGCTCTTCTTTCGCATGTATGGAATGCTCGCGCGCATTCGACGAAGTGTGACATTTAGATTCAGTGTGTTCGACACGGAATGGCGAAAGACATTCATTGTGACAGGGGGTATTGCGCTCGCCGCGCTTTTTTGTCTGGCGGGTATCGATTATGGTGTGCTGCGTGAAGATCAAGAGATGCAAGAGACGTCCCGTCTTCTCGCTAGCGCCAGGGCTCATGCACAAGGTGCGATGCTTGTAACTGGGCAGATTGTCAGCCCGCTTGTTACGCAGTCACACAGTGTCACATGTCATTTTCAAATTCAGTCTGTCTATAGCAAAACGATTCTTCAAGGTCAATGGCCGATTGTTGCACTGCGCATCGGGTTGGGCAAGCCAGCGCACTTTGTGTCCACTCTGCTGAGGTTTTACAGCACGCAAAATGAACTCTCGCCGGGGGCACGCGTTGCGGTGTATCTTCGCGTCAAGCCGATTCCGCCGGGAAAGGCGCGGACGTCTTTTTTGCGCGACGGGATCTTGCTATACGGATCTGCGAGCATTTACGGCATTCATGTCATCGCGCAAAGTCCTTCATTTTTTTCTTTCTCGCTTCTTAGTGCACAATTTTTAACGTTGATTGAGGGACGCGTTTGGGAGGCATTTGGTGCGCCATCTGGTTATTTGCTTGCTTTTTCGGTAGGTGATCGTCACGAGCTTTCTAAAGCCACGATCCAAGCATTTGTTGCAATCGGTCTGATCCATGCGCTTGTCGCGAGTGGCGCTACGTTTCGAATGTCCGTTTCTCCTCTCCTAAACTGGATGAAAAAACTGCGCAGTCCGCCATTTTTTCAGGAAGTAGCCATGCTGCTTTTGACTGCGCTGCTGCTCTTAGCATGTGGTTTCGCAGCGCCGACGCTTCGTGCCGCAATCGTCTTTCTCTATGGATTTTACGCGCAAAAATTCAATCGCCGCGCGGATTCGCTCACGGGAAATGCTCTCGCGATGGTTGCGCTTTGTTTCATTCAACCGCATGACAGTGTGGATCCGGGCGTCTGGTTGTCATTTGCCGCAGGACTGATTCTTGTGCATGCGCCGCCGTGGGTGAATCACCTTCTCCCGCGATGGATGCCACAAACCTTTCGGGGAATTCTTGCGCGCGGACTCTCCGCAGAGTTTGCATTGACACCGCTTGTTGCATTCTTGTTTCATCAGTTCGCACCGCTCTCTTTTCTGATCAATTTGCTCTTGTACCCAATTTTAGAAGGGGTGATTCCACTTAGCAGTGCGCTTTTGATCGCCGCCTGCCTCAATCCGCGCGAGGCACACGTTCTCGCGGGTGATCTCTCCATAGCACAAGTTGGATTGAATGCAGGAGTCGCCTACCTGTCTGCCCATGCGGGTGTGTGGAAGCTTCCTGCGTTACCGTGGGGTGTTTTTGTCGGTTATTATGGTCTCTTATTTTTGTTTGTGGCAATGTGGAACATACGGATTAAACACAATCTTCTTCGCTCATACTGAACCTTGGATGGATGTATTCAGTTTGCGTCTGAGAAAGAAGAGGGATCCTATGAACCAATCGTCGCTTGACATAGAATTGGCGAGTGAACGCCTTTTGATTGAAGCATTTTCACTGCGCGATCATCCAGACTCTGAGCACGCGTCGCGCGTGTTGCACGCGCTGGGTGATGTTTTGCAACACATCGCCCAGCGTGAGAAAATAGAATTGTGGGTAGACGAGCAAATGCTTGGCTGACCGAATTTTGGCAAGATGAGGTGTGCCATGCACGTTTCTTTTCAAGACGCGATACGCGAATTAAAAACAGCGCCCCCGGCGGCGATTTATTTGCTGTACGATTTGACGGATGGCTGGTTTTTGGACCGCCTGCTTTCCTCCATCACGGATGCGCTGGCACGCCTTGACAGGCCTTACGCGCTTTCGCGCGTAAGTGCCGCGCATGATCGTCTTCATGAGTTGGAACTTGCGCTTGGCGAAGGGTCCCTGTTTGGGGATCTTGCTCTTGTGTGCGCTTCAGAATTCGACGATGTGGGAACCGCCTTCAAGGGTAAAACGCCCGATCAATTGATCGCCATTCTTGAGGGGCAGTTGAAGAGAACAGAAGCGGACGCTCCGCTTTTAGTGCTTGTTACGACGCAAGAAAAACCTGATGAGCGCAAAAAATGGGTCAAGTCTCTTACTGCGAGTGTCCGTGCGCGGGTCATTCGTGCGGGCGGGCTGACAAGACAAGAGACAGAGCTTTTTGCGCAGGAGCTGCTGATGAATTTTCCTGCACTTACAGCAGCGCAAAAACGCTGGCTCATTGCGCGAACAGGGGAGCGGGTGGGTCAACTCGCGCGGGAACTGCAAAAAATCGAAACTTTTTTGTCTGGGCAGACATCTATTTCCCAGTCTGATCTTGATGCGCTGGTGCCGGATTACAGAGCGAGCGATGTATTTGAAGTCGTGCGTTTGTCCGTTTCTGGCAAAGGCCGTGAGGCGTATGCGGCTTATCAGCGACTTGGTGAAGACAAATCCACGTTTGGTCTTCTCGCACTCCTGACAAGGCAGTACCGGTATGTGCTTCGCATTATTGAAGCAGAGCGTGATCGTGTATCAGATGCGGATCTCTGTGCGATACTTGGCTTGCGGTCATTCATGTTAAAATCCCTTAAAGATCAGGCGCGCACCTTAACCGGCGAAGCATGCAGTGCCCGTTTGCGGGAACTTTCAGATATAGAGTATCAAATTAAAACAGGACAACTCAAAGAGCAGACCGCGATTGAACTCTATTTTGCGAGAAGGCTTTGCCTCGCATAAACTCGGCTGAATCGTCTGATCGGGTAGAAACCCGGGCATTAAAAAGCCGGTTTCCCATATGGGAAACCGCCTTTTTAATGAAATCTTATTGCGCAAGCGCCTTGTTCATCCGCTTCATCAGGCGAGATTTCTTTCTCGCTGAGTGATTGCGGTGAATGATCCCTTTTGTAACCGCCTTGTCGAGCGAGCGGGTCGCGCCGCGCAGAGCGGTTTGGGCAGTTTCCATGTCCCGCTCTTTCAGGGCGTTCTCAAATCGCTTCAAAGATGTCCGCAGGGCAGACTTTGCAGAAGCATTCCGTACCGCTCTAACTCGGGTGACATGAACTCGCTTAATCGCAGATTTAATATTTGGCATTACGTCACCTCCTACGTGTTCGCACAAAACAGCAGGCTTTAGTTTAGCATGTGGAATTCAATTTCGCAATCTTTTCTGTGGATTGCGCTGTGGATTGATTGGCGGCAAAGGTGGGGAAGCTAGAGAAAAGAATGAGTGAAAGGGGAACGTCATGCGCGAAACACAAAGAATCCGTAAATCACTCCGGGCGATTCAAAAGAGAGGCGCGACGGTGTGGGAACGACGCGGTCAGCGTATGTCGTCATACTCTGATGACGAAAATGCTGTAAAACAAAGCGTGCGCGTCGATCTTGCCGTTGAGGCGCATGAAATGGTGTCTGAGAATGTTGATGCGATACCGGGTATTCATATGGATCAAACGCAAGAAGAAAATTGGAAGATCAGCCGCATGGTGGTAGAGGATGAGAAAGGGGCGCGAATCATCGGCAAGTTGCCTGGCCGCTATGTGACCATCGAAGTGCCGGAACTGCGCAAGAAAGACCCAGAGTTGCAGGAGCAAATTTCACTTCTCTTTGCCGAAGAAATAAAGCCTTTTATGACAGTGGCAGACGACGCGCGGGTTTTGATCATTGGGCTTGGCAACTGGAATGTCACACCTGACGCGATTGGGCCGATGGTGGCAGAGAGTGTCTTTGTCACAAGGCATTTGTTCTCACTGATGCCCGATCTGCTCGATGACGGGTTTCGCTCCGTATCCGCCATTTCGCCGGGTGTGCTTGGCATCACAGGCATCGAGACATCCGAGATTGTCCTTGGCATTGTCGATCGCATCAAACCCGATTTGGTGATTGCCATTGATGCGCTGGCTGCCCGCTCGCTCGATCGCGTGAATACGACCATTCAGATCGCCGACTCAGGGATTCAGCCAGGTGCTGGTGTCGGCAATCCACGCAAGGCGCTCAATCGCGAATCACTCGGCGTCGACGTTGTCGCAATCGGGATCCCTACTGTTCTTGACGCTGCTACCATTGCCTCTGACGCGATGGAACTCGTGCTGTCTCACTTGGATCAGCGCGTTCCCGGCACGAAACAGGGGGATGTTATCGGTCGCATGACGCCGGAAGAAAAACGCGCGATGGTGGCAGAAGTCCTGCATCCTCTGGGACACAATCTGATGGTGACGCCTAAAGAGATTGATGAGTTTGTCGAAGATATCGCGCACGTTGTCGCGCTGGGGCTTAATCTAGCAATTCACAAAGGGCTCAGCATAGAGGACGCAAAGGCGCTTACCCACTAAACTCAATGGACAGACAAGCATGAAATCTATGGATCGGTCTATTCGCGCCGTTTGACTCATAGAGTAGATTCAAAACGCGCAGAGGAACGATGGATGATGAACCTTCGGTTGCGTATCGCAGAGCGGCTGCTCGCGATGAAGCAGATGCCGCGGATGTTAAAAAAAACGTGTGCTATTTTCGCCTTTCTCATCATCAGCTATTTGGCGCTAAACGGCGGGGCGCTACTTTTTGCGTCATTTTTTCACGCCGTTATCGTGCATGTGGACATGCCGCCTGCGAGTCAGTACGCGGCCTATCAGACGCCTGTTTCAAAGACCGCGGGGGTGGAAAAGGTTGTCGTCATACCGCGGCCGACCCTTTCGCACACGCTTGATCAAGCGGTGATCGCGTTGCGCAGTCCGGCAAGTCCTCTTATTCAAGCGGATGCAGTAGACGCTGGCGCTTATCTCTCCTCGCTTCTTCACAATTGGTTGACAGGTATCCTGCACAGCGCGACGCATACACCGAGTGTAAACCTGCCACAGGGTGTCCCGCTCACGCAAGGCCAATAGCGGCCTGAAAGCACACCACACGGGCGCACATGACATCCCCGTATTCGATACGTTGGCGTCGCATCCCTTCATTTGCTATTATGAAGGGTAACGAGTTGAGTTTGATGGGGGCCTATTGTGAACGACGCGGTTGCGATTTCTAGGATCCGTAATTTTTGTATCATCGCGCATATCGACCACGGGAAGTCAACCCTGGCAGACCGGATTCTGGAGTACACAGGCGCCCTTTCAAAGCGTGAGATGCAGGAACAGGTGCTCGATCAGATGGATCTTGAGCGAGAGCGCGGCATCACAATCAAACTGCAGGCGGTGCGGCTTAACTACCAGGCCGATGATGGCAATCTCTATACTCTTCACCTTATTGATACGCCCGGACACGTCGATTTCACCTATGAGGTCTCACGCAGCCTCGCCGCGTGCGAGGGTGCTGTCTTGGTGGTCGACGCGGCGCAGGGAATTGAGGCGCAGACGCTCGCAAACGTTTATCTCGCGCTTGATAACGATCTTGAGATCCTTCCTGTCATCAACAAAATTGATCTGCCTTCCGCAGAACCTGAGCGCGTACGCGAGGAGATTGAGCGCGTCATTGGGCTTGACGCTTCGGAGGCTGTTTTGGCGTCGGCCAAAGCAGGCATTGGCATCAAAGAAATTCTGGAACAGGTAGTAAAACAGGTTCCTGCGCCGATTGGGGATTCTAGCAAGCCTCTTCAGGCGCTCATTTTTGATTCGCACTACGACCCGTATCGCGGAGTGATTGTCTACGTGCGCATTCTGCACGGCGCGATCCGTCCAGGGATGCGGGTTCGCATGATGGCCACAGGCGCCGTGCATGAAGTCGTCGAGGTTGGCACCTTCCGTCCGCGCATGACCAATGTGGACGAGCTTAGCGCGGGGGATGTCGGTTATTTTGCAGCGGCGATCAAAACGGTGCATGATACGCGTGTCGGCGATACGGTCACGACGGTAGAAGGTGGAGCAACTGCTCCTTTGCCTGGCTATCGTCGGATCAATCCGATGGTATTTTGCGGGATGTACCCGGTCGACTCGTCTGATTACCCACTGCTGCGCGACGCGCTTGAAAAGATGGAGCTAAACGACGCAGCGCTGCGCTATGAGCCGGAGACTTCTTCAGCGCTTGGTTTTGGCTTTCGCTGCGGCTTTCTCGGGCTTTTGCATATGGAGATCATTCAAGAACGCCTGGAGCGCGAGTACGGGCTGACACTGATTACGACGGCGCCAAGCGTCATCTATCACGTGTACACAACAAAGGGTGAAACAATCGAGATTGACAATCCGAGCATGCTGCCTGAGGCGGGTAAAATTGAACGCGTTGAGGAGCCGTACGTAAAGGCGTCAATCATCGTCCCAAAGGATTTTGTTGGCAGTGTTATGGAGCTTTGCCAAGAAAAGCGCGGCGTATTTGTTGACATGCGTTATCTCGATGAGACGCGCGTCACGATCATTTATGAAGTGCCACTGACTGAAATTGTGTACGACTTTTTTGATCGCCTTAAGTCAAGCACAAAAGGATATGCTTCCTTTGACTACGAATTGATCGGCTATCGCGAGTCGGATCTGGTCAAACTCGACATTTTGCTAAACGGCGAGATCGTCGACGCACTTTCCTTTATCGTTCATCGGGAAAAGGCGTATTCGCGCGGCAAAATCCTTTGTGAAAAATTAAAAGAATTGATCCCGCGACAAATGTTTGAGGTGCCGATTCAGGCGGCGATCGGAAACAAGGTCATTGCGCGCGAGTCGATCCGTGCAATGCGCAAAAATGTTCTCGCAAAGTGTTACGGCGGTGACATCACGCGCAAACGCAAACTGCTTGAGAAACAAAAAGAGGGCAAAAAACGAATGAAGCAAGTCGGGAATGTCGAAGTTCCGCAAGAAGCGTTCATGGCGGTGTTGCGCCTTGACTGAGGCGATCACGAGCCTGTACATTCACATCCCGTTTTGCGCGAGCAAGTGTTTTTACTGTGATTTTAATTCGTATGTCGCGAGTGAATCGGTGCGCGCGCAGTACGTGGACGATCTGGTCGGGGAACTAAAAGAGCTCAAACGTTGGTACTCACCTAATCACAGCGCGAAGCCGCTGCAAACGATCTACATTGGCGGAGGTACGCCAACCATGCTTAGCGCGCGCGAGTTTGAGCGCATCGCAATGACCATTCACGAGACGTTTGAACGATCCGCCGATCTTGAGTGGACGGTTGAGGCAAACCCTGGGACGACGACCCCGGAGATTCTGCGCGCCATGAAAGAGATGGGCGTCAACCGCGTATCGATTGGCACACAGACGTTTAACGAGACGCTCCTCCTGTCCATCGGTCGACTGCACTCACCAGAGCAAACGCGCGCCAGTGTGGAGCAGGCGTTTGCGGCGGGGATTGACCGGGTGAGCCTCGATCTCATGTTGGGGTTGCCCGATCAGACACTCGATGATGTGGATGACGCACTAACCCAAGTGCTTGCGGCGGGCGTCTCGCACGTGTCCGCCTACGGTCTCAAAGTGGAAGAAAACACGCCTTTTTTTTCGTGGGAGAAAAAAGGGCTTCTGCATCTTCCAGATGAGGACCTACAGGTGGCCATGTATGAGCGTGTGCGCGAACGTCTGCTTGACGCAGGTTTTTTACACTATGAAGTGAGCAATTACGCGCGCCCCGGTGCAGAATCCCGCCACAACCTGACCTATTGGCGCAACCGTCCCTATTTTGCGGCGGGCGCCGGCGCGCACGGATACACAGGCAAGATGCGCTACGAGAATATTCGCGCGCTTGGAGCGTATCACGAGGCGCGTCTGCGTAGTGAGAGACCGGTTGAAAACGAATATCCAGTGTCCCGGCAAGAGGCGATGGAAAATGAGATGATGCTCGGGTTGCGCCTTGCAGAAGGTGTCTCTGACCGCGATTTTTTTGCTCGCTATCAAACATCGATTGAGCAGGTGTTCAAAGGGGTGTGCGAACGCCTTTTGAAGCTTGGCCTTTTGACGCACCGTGACGGAATTTGGCGAGTTCCTGAACAGCATGTGGAGGTTGCAAACGAGATTTACGCAGAATTTGTCGGGGTTCACACTTAAGACGTTTAATTCATCGCGTAAAACAGTTGACAGCAGGAAGGCCAGTTTGATACATTTTGGGTGTTGTTAGCACTCGATGATCGAGAGTGCTAACAAGCTGGATCGCATGCGTTGGAGGTGACAGTCCGATGTTGACAGAACGCCAAAAATCTATTCTGCGCATCATTGTAGATGATTATGTGCGTTCTGCGGAACCGGTTGGTTCGCGCACGCTCTCAAAGCATGCAGAACTCGGTTACTCCGCGGCGACCATTCGAAATGAAATGGCGGATCTTGAAGAGTTAGGCTATCTTGAACAACCTCACACGTCTGCCGGTCGCATCCCATCCCAGGCGGGATATCGCTACTATGTTGATCATCTTTTAAGTCTTGATGTTGCACTTCGCGCACAAGATGTTGAGGAGATCAAGCAGTTGTTTGCAACGCGCGTATTTGCGTTTGAGCAAGCAGCACAGCAAGTGGCGCACGTGCTTAGCTCACTCACGCAGTACACGGGTGTGGTGCTTGGCGCAAAGGTGTATGACACGACGCTAAAGAGCCTGCAACTGATTCCGCTCACGGATCAGTCGGCAGTCGTGCTCGTGATCAACTCTGCAGGGCAAGTGCAGAATAAGACCGTGACCATCCCGGACGGCGTTTCGATGCACGAAGTGGTGCAACTGACGGAACTGATGAACCGTTCGCTTTGTGGAACGCCGATGTATCGCATTCGTTCGCGCGTTTATGAAGAGTTGATGCGCGAGGTTGCCCGGCACATGGAGGATTATGAAGAAGCTTCCCGCTTGCTCGATCAGATTCTTAAAGTGACCGAGGAGCCGCAGGAGCCGAATGTCTTTTTGGGACAAGCGACGAACATGTTGTTGCAACCAGAATTCCAAAACATTCACAAGGCAAAGTCCGTGCTCTCCTGGCTCGAAAAACGCGATGAGGTGGTTGTTTCTCTCGCAAAAAATGCGCTGCATGAAAACTTGCGCGTTCGTATTGGCGGGGAGAATGAAGTGGAGTCGCTGCAGGACTGCACACTCATTACGACAGCGCTTCACATTGGCCAGGTTCCGATTGGCGTCGTTGGCGTCGTTGGGCCGACGCGCATGGAGTACGGTCGCGTTATCGCGCTCTTGCGCACGCTTTCGAGCGGATTGAGCGATGTGTATGGCCGGATCTATTCGGGCCATTCGTCAGGATAGGGAATGGATTGTTAAAAGAATCGAACCTGACTTATAAAGGAGTGAAGTGTGTGCAAGAACAAAAGGCGAGTGGAGCGGAGCACGCCGATGATACGCTAGAGCGTGAGTCCGCGAGTTCAACTGCGGAGATGGACATCGATGCTGCCGAACAAGGGGCAGAAAATGATGACGCAAAATCAATCGCCGAGTTTATTCAAGCGTTTGAGAAATTAAAAGCGGAGTATGATGAGTCACAAAATCGCTACTTGCGCCTTCAGGCTGACTATGACAACTTTCGCCGGCGGACGCGCCAAGAGCGCGAAGAAACGGCGGCGTATGCCAACAGCAAACTCATCGGTGAACTGCTTCCGGTGCTCGACAATTTTTCACTCGCGATGAGAGCCGCCGGGAACGGTGAGTCTGAAGGGTTGGTCAAAGGTGTCACGATGGTATACGACCAGTTACAGCGTGTACTCACATCGTCTGGCGTCGAAAAAATAGAGTGCCTCGGATCAATCTTTGATCCTAATTTACACGAGGCGGTCGTCTCTGAACCGGCCGAAGGTGTAGAGTCTGGCAAGATTCTTGAGGTCTTGCGTGACGGGTATACACTCTCTGGCAAAGTGATCAGACCGGCGATGGTAAAAATCGCATCTTAGGAGATAGAAAGGGAGATGGCATATGGCAAAAGTTATCGGTATTGACCTTGGGACCACCAACTCTTGTGTAGCGGTTATGGAAGGCGGAGAAGCGGTTGTCATTCCAAATGCTGAAGGAAACCGCACGACACCGTCTGTTGTTGGTTTTGCCAAAAATGGCGAACGTTTGGTAGGCGATGTCGCAAAGCGGCAAGCGGTGACAAACCCGGATGGGACGGTCATCTCGATCAAGCGGCATATGGGTACAGAACATAAGACGATGATTGATGGAAAAGGATATACACCGCCGGAGATTTCGGCGATGATTCTCCAAAAACTAAAGGCTGACGCGGAAGCGTACCTGGGCGAGACTGTGACACAAGCTGTCATCACCGTTCCTGCGTATTTTAACGACAGCCAGCGGCAGGCCACGAAAGACGCGGGAAAAATTGCAGGGCTCGAAGTTTTGCGCATCGTGAACGAGCCGACAGCAGCGGCGCTCGCATACGGTCTTGACAAGTCAAACGATCACACCATCCTCGTGTATGACCTTGGCGGCGGTACATTTGACGTCTCCATTCTTGAGCTTGGCGACGGCGTGTTTGAGGTGAAAGCGACGAGCGGCAACAATCGTCTTGGCGGTGACGATTTTGACGAACGGATCATGAAATACCTGATTGATACGTTTAAAAAAGAGCAGGGAATTGATCTCAGCAAGGACCGGATGGCGATGCAGCGCCTGAAAGACGCGGCGGAAAAAGCGAAAAAGGAACTCTCCGGTGTGATGTCAACGGCGATCTCGCTTCCGTTTATCTCAGCGGATGCATCTGGCCCGAAACATCTCGAGGTCAACCTCACGCGCGCCAAATTTGATGAGTTGACGGCAGATTTGGTTGAGGCGACACTCGCGCCGACGCGTCAAGCGCTTCGCGATGCGAACCTTACGGTCGACAAGATTGAGAAGGTCATTCTGGTGGGTGGCTCGACGCGTATTCCGGCAGTTGTCGACGCGATTAAAAAACTGACGGGAAAAGAGCCTTCAAAGGGCGTGAATCCAGACGAAGTCGTGGCGCTTGGCGCGGCAATTCAGGCTGGCGTTCTGACCGGAGATGTCACTGGGGTTTTGTTGCTTGACGTCACACCGCTGTCCCTTGGAATTGAGACGCTCGGCGGCGTGATGACCCGGTTGATTGAGCGAAACACGACCATTCCAACATCGAAAAAACAGGTATTCTCAACGGCGGCAGACAATCAGACAACCGTTGACATCCACGTACTTCAAGGCGAGCGTGAATTTGCCCGCGACAACAAGACGCTCGGGCGTTTTCAACTGCATGACATTCCGCCTGCGCCGCGCGGCATTCCGCAAATCGAAGTCACGTTTGATCTCGACGCAAACGGCATTGTCAACGTCTCTGCGAAGGACCTCGGCACAGGGAAGATGCAAAACATCACCATCACATCTTCGGGCGGTCTTGCCAAAGAGGAAGTTGAGCGCATGGTGAAGGAAGCAGAGCTTAATGCGGAGGCAGATCGCAAGCGCCGCGAAGAGACAGAACTTCGCAACCAGGCAGACAGCCTTGTGTACCAGACGGATAAAACGATCAAAGACCTTGGCGACAAGGCGGATGTAGCTGAGAAAGAAAAGGCTGAAGCTGCGAAAAAGAAACTGCAGGACGCACTTGCAGGGACGGATATCGAAGCGATTCGCGCGGCGCATGACGAACTTAGCAGCGCGGTGCAGGCATTGTCTATGAAACTCTATGAGCAGGCGGCGCAAGCGGGCGAGACGCCGCCAACGAGCGATCATGTCGTCGATGCTGACTATAACGTGGTTGACGAAGAGAAAAAATAACGGAGCTTTGAGAGCGAGGGGCGTGAACGGCCTCTCGCTTTTACGAGAGGGGTGACAAACGGAGTCGTGAGCAAACGGGACTATTATGAGGTGCTCGGGGTCAGTAAAAACGCTTCGCAGGATGAGATTAAAAAGTCGTTTCGCGCGCTCGCCCGCAAGTTGCACCCTGATGTGAACAAAGACGATCCAGATGCCGAAGCAAAGTTTAAAGAAGCGAACGAAGCGTACGAAGTGCTGAGCGACACAGAAAAGCGCGCACAGTATGACCGTTTTGGCCATCAGGAGCAAGGGGCTGGCGGCTTCGGCGGCGCCGGAGGGTTTGGCGGTTTCCAAGGCGGGGATTTTGGCGGCATCAATGATATTTTTGATATGTTTTTTGGCGGTGGTGGACGCCAGCGGGGACCGCAGCGCGGCGCTGATCTTGAGTATTCCTTGACGATTGAATTCAAGGACGCGGCCTTTGGTCTGAAAAAAGAAATCGAAATTCCGCGAACCGAGACGTGTGACGTCTGCCAAGGAACTGGGGCAAAACCTGGAACAAAGGTGGAGACGTGCGCCACCTGCAAAGGTGCGGGCGTCCAGGAGTTTGTGACAAACACGCCGCTTGGAAGAATGGTCAACCGCCGAACCTGTCCGACCTGTCAAGGGACGGGGAAACGGATCGTTACGCCGTGTACGGCGTGTCGCGGAGCGGGAACGGTGCGCCAGCGTCGTAAAATTGAGGTAAACATCCCGGCGGGGGTTGATACGGGCACGCGAATGCGCATTGCAAACGCCGGAGAGGCGGGCGATCACGGTGCGCCGCCAGGCGATTTGTATATTGTGATCCGCGTGAAGACTCACGATTTCTTTCGGCGCGAAGGAAACGATGTGTTTTGTGAGATTCCGATCACGTTTGTGCAGGCGGCACTTGGTGACGAGATCACGGTGCCCACGCTCTATGGACGCGAGACGGTGCGCATTCCTGCGGGAACGCAGACGGGTACGGTGTTTCCACTGCGCGGAAAAGGCATGCCGCGCCTGGGAAATGGTGTGGCCAAAGGGGATCAGCACGTGCGGGTAAATGTGCAGACGCCAACGAAGCTTACCGATCGTCAACGCGAGCTGTTGCGTGAACTCGGACGTGAACTTGGCGAGGAGACGCATGAACAGTCGAAGAACCTTTTTGAGCGGATGAAAAGCGCGTTGCGTGGGATCTGATGCTAAGGGCTTGGCAATGTAGTGAAAAAAAAGATTGCAAAAAACTCACAGGTGCCGCGCTGGACTGCGTCATCTGTGAGTTTTTTGCGTCGTATCACACCGTGGCGTGGTGAGTGTCTCGCTGTGGGCTTTGTCCTGTCTGCCTTTGCGCGCGATCGATGATGGCACCGCCAAGGCAGTGCGGACCTTGATAAAAGACAACCGATTGTCCTGGCGTGATTGCCCGCTGAGGCGTGTCAAACTGCACACGCCAAACGTCTGTGTCGATGCGCGTCAGCGTGCACGGCACGTCTGGCTGTCGATAGCGGATTTTGGCCGTGAGTCGCTGTGTGCGGTCAGGCAAATCGCCTGCAATCCAGTGCATGTCTGAAGCATAGAGTGCGCTGTGATAGAGTGCAGGGTGATGAAACCCTTGAACGACATAGAGAATGTTTTGGGTGAGGTCTTTGTCTGCGACAAACCAGGGTTCCCCTGAGCCTGATCCGCCGATGCCAAGGCCGTGGCGCTGACCGATGGTGTAATACATGAGCCCATCGTGTCGGCCCATGACGCGTCCGTCGAGTGTGCGCATTTCACCAGGTTGCGCCGGCAAATAATTCTTTAGGAAGGATTTGAAGTTGCGCTCTCCGATGAAACAGATCCCCGTGCTGTCTTTTTTTGCCGCCGTCACGAGCCCTGCCTCGTGTGCCAATGCGCGCACCTCGCGCTTGGTGAGATGGCCGATCGGAAAAAGGGTTTGCGACAACGCTTTCTGGTTTACAGCATATAAAAAATACGTTTGGTCTTTTTGTTCATCCGCCCCGCGTGTCAGAAGCGCCCGCCCGTCTTCTCGGGTGATCTGCGCGTAGTGGCCTGTCGCGAGCGCGTCGGCGCCAAGCGTGATCGCCTGATCGAGAAGCTCTTTGAATTTGATCTCGCGATTGCACAGAATATCGGGATTGGGCGTTCGCCCTTTTGTAAATTCATCAAGAAAGTATTGAAAGACGCGGTCGTGATACTCTTGCTCAAAATTGACGGTGTAGTAAGGAATGCCGATGTGTTCGCACACTTGGCGCACATCGTCAAAGTCTTCTTCAGCCGTGCAGTGACCGTTTTCGTCAACCTCGTCCCAGTTTTTCATAAAGATCCCGACCACGTCATAGCCTTGCTGTTTGAGGAGCCACGCGGAAACGGAAGAGTCGACGCCGCCTGACATGCCGACCACGACGCGCGCTCCTTTTTTTAATGCGGATACACTCACGGACATCCTCATCACCCATCTAAGATTTGTGTGCGTGCGATAAATCCCTCGCACGCCTATTTCTCTATTGTAACCACTCCGTCAACGGATGGAACAGAAGGTCGAGGTTTCGGTCGGGCGACATGGTTGTGATTCGTATGGTACACTAAAAGGTATGGATCTAAAGGAGTGCGGCGTGTGGATTTATATCGAATCACGATTGAAACGACGTCTGAGGCAGTCGAAGCGGTCTGTGTCGTGACGGACTTGCCGGAGATCGTCGGGCAAGATATTGAAGATTCAGCAGATCTGGAAGCGCGCAGTGCACAGGCGCGCGCGAGTGAGTGGATTGATGAGGCGTTTTTAAATCGCACGGGCGCAAAGGTCAATCTTTACATTGATCAGGCGCGTTTTTCAGATGAAGAAGTGAAGGGCTTTGTACGCGTGATCGAGCAAAAATTGGATGGCATCCGAGCGATCGGACTTGACGTTGGCAGTCTTTTGGTGTCGCTGGAAGCGATCCCGGAAGCGTCGTATTTGCTCGCGTATAAAGAGCACTTTCATACTCTGCGCGTGAGTCCGCGCGTTATCATCGCACCCTCGTGGGAGATGGATCGGCTTTCAGAGATGGGAACGATCGGCGCTGACGACGTGGTGCTTGAGATTGATCCGGGGATGGCGTTTGGCACAGGGACGCACGAGACGACGCAACTCATGCTCACGGTGATGGAAGGGCACGCGCTGCGCGACACGCGCGTTCTTGATCTCGGGACGGGCACCGGGGTGCTTGCAATCGCCGCGGCAAAGTTTGGCGCGCACTCAGTGACGGCGGTGGATGTCGATGAAAATGCGCTTGCCGTCGCCCGCGACAACGCGGTGAAAAATGGTGTGTCCGATCGGATTCAACTGGTTGTGTCCGATCTCGCGCGCGATCTGCCGTCAGGACAAACGTACGACTTTGTCTATGCCAACCTGCTTTTAGACTTGTTGCTGCGCCTTCTGCCAGACATCAAGCATGTGCTGTCGCCAAACGGGACGCTCAGCGTATCGGGCATTGTCCATCATCAAGTGGAGGCCGTCGCGCAGGCGGCGCGTGAACAGCGTCTTAAGGTCATAGAGATTCACGAGAATGCGGACTGGCGCGCACTCGTCTTAACCTTCACGGAAGAAAGCGGCGGGTGGTTGGCATGCAGCGCTATTTTTTAGAGGCGGATGCGCGCATCGCGCCGGATCGATTTCGCGTCGCCGGAGAGGATGCGCACCACGTGCTGCGCGTGCTGCGCATGAGACAGGGCGATCGCTTTGGCATTGTCTCAGAGGGTGAGACGTATGAAGTGGAGATCGTGGATGTGCAGGAAGATGAAGTGATTGTGCACGTCATTGCGCAAATGGCATCGGCTTCTGAGCCGCCTTTTGCGGTTACGCTTGTGCAAGGATTGCCAAAAGGTGAACGGCTGGATGAGCTGTTGATGCACGGAACGGAAGTCGGTGTCACCCAGTTTGTCATTTTTGAAGGTGTGCGCTCCGTCGCGCGCTGGGATGAAAAAAAACGCACCGCAAAGCTTGAACGTTGTCAGCGCATCGTCAAGGAGGCAGCCGAGCAGTCGCAGCGAAACGTCGTTCCGCGTGTCGCGTATGCGCCCGACCTGGCCTCTGCGCTGCAACAGTCGGCCGGATACTTAATTGCTCCTTATGAAGTGCAGGGGCAAGGATTGCCACCGCTCAAGTTAGCGCTTCGACAACTCAACGAAAAGCGGGATCGTCTACTTGCAGAGGGGATTCGTCTGGTCATTGGGCCGGAAGGTGGCTTGGATGGTGCGGAAGTGCAGGCGATTCAAGCGCAGGAAGGACAACTCGTGACGCTTGGCGCGCGCATCTTGCGCACAGAGACGGCAGGTGTGGTGACGGTGGCACAGCTTCTCTATGAGTTAGAGAGCGAACGGTAGAACGTACATCGCTGTGAGTGTTTCACAACGGATAAGCAAGCGGAAAAAGGAGTGGGGTAACTTTGCAAAAGCAGAGGGTGGCGTTTCATACGCTCGGTTGCAAGGTGAACTTTTATGATACGGAGTCGCTGTGGCAAATGTTTGAGCGCGCCGGCTATGAGCAGGTTGACTTTCACGACGAGGCAGACGTCTATCTGATCAACACATGCACGGTGACGCATGAAGGTGATCGCAAGTCGCGGCAAATGATTCGGCGGGCCGTGCGCCAAAATCCTGACGCGACGGTTGTCGTGACAGGCTGTTATGCGCAGATGGCGCCGGGCGAGGTGCTCGGAATTAGCGGTGTCGATCTTGTGGTCGGCAATCAGCACCGCGATCAGTTGCTCCCCTGGATTGAACAAGTACAACGGGAGCGAACACCGTTTCACACGGTCACTTCTATGCTGCCGCAAAAAACATTTGAGGACTTTGACGTGCCGCTTTTTGTCAATCGCACGCGCGCGTCGCTCAAAATCGAAGATGGGTGCAACCATTTCTGTACATTTTGCATCATCCCGCACGCGCGCGGACTTGTGCGCAGCCGAAAACCTGAGAGTGTACTGCGCCAGGCGCGCCGGCTTGTCGACGCCGGGTACCTCGAAATTGTGCTGACAGGGATTCACACGGGAGGGTACGGCGAGGATCTGGACGGCTATACGCTCGCTCATCTGGTGGACGATCTGGCGCGCGTCAAGGGGCTTCGCCGCATCCGCATTTCCTCAATTGAAGCGAGTGAGATTACGGATGAGTTGATCGATGCGATCGGGCGCTCCGATCAGGTGTGCCGCCATCTACACATTCCGCTGCAGGCGGGGGATAGCGCGGTGCTAAAGCGGATGAACCGACACTATACGATCGAAGAATACGCGAACAAGCTCGAAAAGGTGCGCCGCGCGTTGCCAGAGTTGGCGGTAACAAGTGACATGATCGTCGGTTTCCCGGGCGAGACGGACGCAGCGTTTGAGCAGAGTCTTGCGTTTGTCACGGAGCAGGGGTTTGCCGAACTCCACGTGTTCCCTTACTCTCGCCGCAAAGGGACGCCTGCCGCGACATTTGCCGATCAGGTTCCAGACGAAGTGAAGGCAGAGCGTGTCGCGCGCATGATGGAGGTCTCAGATGCGCTGCGGCTTTCATACGCGCGACAGTTTGTGGGAAGATCGCTTGAGGTGATTCCTGAGGAGCGCGTGGAAACGCCACAGGGTAGTATGCTGATTGGACACGCGGACAACTATATGCGCGTCGCGTTTCCGGGAGATGATCGTCAACTGGGATCGCTCGCGGAGGTCATCGTGAGCGAGGCAGGGCTTGAGCATTCTTATGGGCAGTTGTCGCGCACCCTGATTGAGCGGCCTGCAGCGCTTGACGCGGAGGATGAACAGGTGCAGGCGGTCGCGGATCGTGAGGAAGGGACATTTGCACAGGCACAATAATGCTGGCGCAACAGGAGAATGTGCGAATGACGCGTGGGCTTATGCCTTGAAAACGGGGGTATTGAGGATGGAAACAAAACGCGCGGTAAAGCGCGTCGATGTGGCGGGCGGTTTGATGTATCGCTATCGCGACGGCGTGCCAGAGGTGCTCTTGATTGATGATCGGTTCGGGCATGTCGCGCTTCCCAAAGGGCATGCAGAGCCGGGAGAATTGCTAGAGGAGACGGCGCTGCGCGAGGTGCTTGAAGAAACAGGCATGCGCGGGCGCGTCGTGACGCCGCTTGCAACGATTTCTTATCGGGCGCAGACAAGCGGTGAGTGGGTTGAAAAAGATGCACACTACTACTTGCTTGAGGCAAGGTCAGGCGCGATCACACCCCAAGAAGAAGAGATTCAAGGCGCACGGTTTGTCACGCTTGAAGAAGCAGAGGCTCTGATGCTTGAAAAAGGGTATGAAAACAATCGAGAACTCGTCGCCCGCGGCATTGCGCTGCTTCGCGCCAAGGGGGAGACACTCACGAGTCTTGCCGACTGTATCGATCACACGCTGCTTTCGCCGCAAGCGACGCCGAGTGAGGTGGATCGGCTCTGTCGCGAGGCACTATGTTATGAATTTAAGAGCGTTTGTGTCAATCCGCTGTATGTTCGCGCGTGCCGGCAAAAGCTTGCAGGATCGGTCGTCGAGGTGTGCACGGTGATCGGCTTTCCACTCGGCGCCACAGGCCTTGAAAATAAAGTGGCGGAGGCGCGCCAGGCATTACTTGACGGTGCGACAGAGCTTGATATGGTGGTGGCGATTGGGCTTTTGAAGGCGGGGCACACGGATGCTGTGCTGGAAGAGATTCGCGCGGTCGTCGATGCTGCAAAAGGACGCGCAATCGTGAAGGTAATCCTTGAGACGCCGCTGCTTTCGCCTGAACAACAGCAGCTCGGGGCAGAACTCTGTAAGCAGGCGGGTGCGGATTTTGTCAAGACGTGTACCGGCTTTGCAGGTGGCGCCACCGTGGAGGCCGTCGAACTTTTGCGCAGGACGGTCGGAAGTGAGCTTTTAGTAAAGGCGTCGGGCGGAATTCGCGATCGCGCGACGGCTATGAAGATGATTGAGGCGGGTGCTTCTCGCATCGGTGCGAGTGCGGGACCTGCACTGTGTCGTGAACCGCTTGCCAACTGAGAAAGACGCGTCAAGCGGATCGTCGGCGATCGGGGATGACAGCTGTGAGCAGCCGCGCAAACAGGCGGGAAAAAGGCAGCGCGGCAAGGGATGAGATCACGTTAAAGAGCACGTGGGCGACGACGATTTGCGTGACGGGGTCTTTTGTGACGCTTTGGACGAGTTTTGCGAAGGGCAGGAGCGCAAGGAAAAAGATGCAGGTGCCAAGCACGTTTAGCAGCACGTGAAAGGCGGCGACGCGAAGCACGTCGCGTGTTCCACCGATGGCCGCAAGAAGCGCAGTGGCGCAGGTGCCAATGTTGTTGCCAAAGACGATGGCGATTCCTGCGAGAAGGGGGAGCGCCCCTGCCTTTGCAAGTGACATCGTGAGCGCTGTGCTGGCGGATGAACTGCCGATCATCGCGGTCACCACAGTTCCGGCGGCTATGCCAAGCATGGGGTGTCTGCCTGCCTGAAGCAGCAGATGGGTCACCCAGGGAGAGGACGCGAGTGGCATCGTCGCGTGAGTCATCAGGCCAAAGCCTACAAAGAGCGTGCCAAACCCGATGACAGAGAGTCCCCACGCGCGTATTCGCCTTTGTGCAGTTGCTTTGATCGAAACGCTCGAAGGGCGTTTGTGGGGCGCGAAAAATGAAGCAAGAAAGGCGATGGATCCGGCCGCGACAAGATAGGGGCCAAACGCGTCGAGATTGAGCGAGAGCAGCCCGACGGTGAGTGTGCTGCCGATGTTTGAGCCGAGGATGATGCCGATCGTGTCAGCAAAGCGAAGCGTTCCCGCCGCCACGAGCCCCATCGACAAGATCGTGACGGCGGCGCCTGACTGCAGCATGGCCGTTGCGACAATGCCGGTGAGCAGTCCGCGAAATGGCGTCTTGACGAGTCGCTCAATCAGTCGCTCGGACTCGCGATTGCTCAGTTCTCCCATGCCGCTGCGCAGTGTGAAAAGTCCTATAATGAACACAAGCAACCCAGCCGCGACTTCCATGACCATTCGAGTATAAAACAAAGGTTTCGCTCCTTATGGGACAGGTCAATCATAGATTTTATATGCGGACAGGCTCGCTCATTAGTACTGGTGATCTTTTGCCGTGAGAAAAGAGGAATTCAATTGAAAGAAGTTTTTCTTAAAAAAGATCGTAGAAGGCGCTTGGAAGATGGCCACCCGTGGATCTATCAAAATGAGATCGCAAGTGTAAAAGAGGATCCCAAAACGGGGGATGCCGTCGTTATTCGCAATCATCAAGGCCACGGCCTTGGCGTAGGATTCTATCACGCACAATCCCAGATTGGTGTGCGTATCGCTTCGTATGATCCGAAAGAAACGCTAAATGATGCGTGGCTAAAGCGCTCGCTAACCAAAGCGTGGCTTCACCGCAAGCGTTTTCTCCCGCAGACGGCCAGTTGTCGGGCGGCGTTTGGCGAGGCTGATGATCTGCCTGGCTTAGTTGTGGATAAATACGGCGATGTCGCCGTCATTCAAGTTCTGTCTGCCGCCATGGAGTTGCGAAAGGACGCAGTGGTGCGCGCGGTTCGGGACGTGCTCGGAGTGACTTGTGTCTATGAGCGCAGTGACGCGCCTGTGCGTGCACTCGAAGGATTGGCGGACGCGGTGGGCCCGCTTTACGGAGAATGCGCAGATGTTGTGGAGATTAAGGAGAATGGTCTCACGTTTCTTGTCGACATCGCAGAGGGGCAGAAAACAGGCCATTTTTTTGATCAGCGTGAGAATCGCGCGGCGCTCGCGCCCCTTGTGCGGTTTGCGGCATCAGAAAAACCGCGAGCCGATCTGCGGTATCGCGAAGGCGCCTCGGAAGTGGCTCACGGCGCGCGCACTGGTGCGACGGTGCTTGACTGTTTCTCGCACACAGGGGGATTCAGTGTTCACGCGCTTCACTATGGTGCGGCGCACGTGACCACGGTTGACGCGTCGGAAAAAGCGATTGAGGCGGCTGCGCGCAATATCAGGATAAATCATTTAGAAGAACGCTCAACCATGCTCGTCGCAAACGCTTTTGATCTTTTGCGCGAGTATGAGCGCGAGAAAAAAAGGTTTGACGTGGTGATTCTCGATCCACCGGCATTTGCGAAAAATCGTGCGGCCATTCCTGGAGCGTTACGCGGATACAAAGAGATCAACTTGCGCGCACTCAAATTGATCCCGGACGGAGGTTTTTTGGTGACAGCGTCTTGTTCATCACCAGTTTCGCGCGCAGCGTGGCACGAAGTGATCGAAGAGGCGGCCGTCGATGCACACAAACTGCTGCGCTTGATTGACGACCGCAGTGCAGGGGCAGACCACCCACGGCGAATTGGGATGCCAGAGAGTGACTATCTCAAATTCTCTGTGTATCAAGTGCAGTCGCGCGCTTGACACTTCAGCGTTTTTGAAGTGTCCGATCGAGTCACGGCTCCATTTTCCGCATAGATTTGGCGAGTGAGCGCGCACTGGCGAGAAACCACGAACACGGTACGGCCGTCTGCGCAGGTGTTACGGTCAGTGAGACGAACGAATCACTGCCAGGTGAGACAGAAACTGGAGTCGTTGTGGCATTCCCACCTGCTGAGGCAGACACCTGATAGGTTCCGCCTGTGAGGTTGGCGAATCGGAACATGCCGTCGGCGCCTGTTGTAGTGGTTTCATTTACTGCAGTGACGACAGCCCCGGATACTGCGTTTCCAAACGAGTCAATCACCTGGCCGCGAATCGATCCGGGAAAACCTGTCGCAGGTTGTGGTGAAACGGCTTTTGCTGCATGGAGAGGTCCATACCCTGTGGCAGGGTTCCAGCCACGGTCGGCACTTCCTGCCGTCTGCTCGACGATCGCAATCGTATCGGCGCCGCGCAGTGCCGCATTGTGTGATTTTGCGTAAGCGATGAGCGCCGCGCACAACCCCGAAACCACTGGGGCTGCCATGGATGTTCCGCTGAGCGCGTCGTAGTTATTTTCATAACCGTAGCTGTTGAGGGTGACGGTGTACGTCGGCATCGTGGAGAGATAGGCGACACCTGGCGCGGCAATGCCAAGATCCTCGCCGGAATTGGAAAAAAATGCAGGTTGCCCTGTTTGATCGAGCGCGGCGACAGAGAGTGCGTAATTGCACCCTGCTGGGTAGTCCGGCGCTGATGAACCGTTGTTGCCAGCCGCACAGACAATCGCGAGTCCTTTGTTCCAGGCGTACGAGATCGCGTTTTGCAAAGTTTGACTGTAGTTGCTGCCGCCAAGGCTCAAGTTTATGACGTCTGCGCCGTGATCGGCTGCAAACAGAATCCCGTCTGCGATCATTGAAGTGGCGCCAGCACCGTTAGCGTCGAGCACCTTTATGGGCATGATCTGCACCGTATTAAATGAAATTCCCGCAACACCGAGCGCATTGTTGGTTACAGCCGCAGCGATTCCTGACACATGTGTGCCGTGTCCATTGTCATCAGACGGTTCATTGGTTCCTGCGACAAAGTTGTATCCAAGCACGTTTCCTGATGTATCGCGTGCGATGTTACCCTGTAAATCAGGATGTGTAAGGTCAATCCCGGTGTCGATGACGGCAAGATAAGCTCCCTGCGGGATGGCTTCGAGTGCCGTAAAGGCGGATGGCGCGTTGACAAAGGGAAGGCCCCATTGATTGACGTTCCCGTATTGGGAAGAGGGATAGAGTCCTTCATAGTACGGGTCATTCGGTGTAAGTGCCGCGTAATAGTGTGAATCAAGTTCTGCATAGGCGACTTCTTTATATTTCCTGTAGCGCGCAAGTACGCGCTCCTCCCGTCCGTGAATGACGCGCACGCGGTGATAGTGCAGGATGGGATGGATCGAGAGTAGCGCCGCGCCGTGGCGCAAATGGATTTTTTTCCAGACATCTTCCGCTACGTGTGGTGCGCAAAAACGGTCTATCGCAGGATATGGGGAGCTGTTGAGTGCGGCCTGTACGAATGACAACCGTCAATCGCCTGAATTTTACGATTAAGCAAAGCGAAGGCGGGAGCAGTTCACTGGAGTGCCTCTTTTACATTTGAAAGAGCGCGGAACCCCATGTGAGTCCTCCGGCAAACGCTGTGAACATGACGCGATCCCCGGGGCGTACGCGGCCTAGTCTGTTCCATTTGTCAAAGGCAAGAGGGATCGACGCGGCGGATGTGTTGCCGTACTCTTCAATACAAAGGGCGACACGCTCGGGCGGGATCGCAACGCGCTCACCCACGGCCTCTATAATGCGGAGGTTTGCTTGATGGGGGACAAGTAAGTCAATCGCTTCGGGTTTTAAGTTTTGGCGCGCGATGATGCGGTTGACGCTTTCAGACATGCCATTGACGGCGGCCTTAAACATGGCACGACCATCTTGCCAGATGTATGGCGTAATCTGTTCTCGCTCAGAAAACGTGCGTATAAATCGCTCCGAAACGCCGCTGCGCGGTGTAAATGCAACCGCCGCCCGCTTGCCGTCCGTGTGCAGATCAAAGTCGACGAAACCGCGCACGGGTTCATCTGCCGCTGCTTCTGTTGCACGCAACACGACAGCGCCTGCACCGTCGCCAAACAGGATGCAGGAATTGCGGTCCGTATAATCGAGATAGCGCGTGATACCTTCTGCCGCAACGATCAGCGCCGTGCGGTATGCACCGTTTTGCAGAAACTGGCTTCCTTGTACAAGTGCGTACACAAAACCTGCGCAGACGCCGTTTGTGTCAAAGGCAGTCGCGTTTGTGGCGCCGATCCCGGCTTGTACCATTGCGGCCATTGGAGGAAAGACAAAGTCTCCGGTGATGGTCGCACCGATGATCAAATCAATCTCTTCTGGGCGTACAGCTGCGTTTAAAAGCGCCTTGCGGGCAGCTTCTGTCGCCATCTCTGAAACGGTCTCGTCTGTAGACAGTTTGCGTCGCTCGCGAATTCCTGTGCGTGTGCGAATCCACTCGTCGTTCGTATCGACAAGTTTTTCCATATCGGCGTTTGTTACAATTCCTGCGGGAACGTGGCTGCCTGTTCCAATGATTTCGACGTGATACTTAGAAATTGTGATCAGCTCCTAATACATGTTCATAGCTGATGACTATTCTACTCGCAGTATGTCTTTTTGAGAAGTGGACGATGAGCGTGTGAATTTGGGCAGGTTGATGGATCCGCCTGCCCAAAGGGATACACAGAAAAAGACATTGGATCAGCGCTTCTGACGACCCGGGTTAATCGTAAACTCTTGGGCGTGGCGATCGCGAATCGCTTCAAAATTGACATCGTCAAGGCGATCTGTGCGCAGCGCGTCAGGCAGTTCATTTGCGCGATGAACATTTTTAGGGTCGACCCCAAGACCGGTTTCGCTTTTTTTTTGCATTGATCATTCCTCCTCTGACATAGCATCCTCGAGCTTGGATGAATTCATTCCGGAAACGATTGCCTGATGTGGTATGATGTTGAGTCGAAAGTGTCACGCTTGAATGACGGACAGGCACATTTTTACTGCGGTGCACGCGCGCGAAAGGTGGACTACGGTGGCCCAAAAAAATTTTTCGCCGTCGCTTGGCCGCGACGCGGTGGCTGGGATTCAGTGGCTTTTGTTTATGTTTGCAAACACGGTGGTCATCCCTGTGTCTGTCGGGGCTGCGATGCATCTGTCACCTGTCGCTGTTTCCGGATTTATGCAACGCTCCTTTTTATTTACAGGACTTGCCTGTCTGCTTCAGCTGCTTTTTGGTCACAAATGGCCTTTGATGGAAGGTCAGTCTGGCGTTTGGTGGGGAGTCATTCTCACCGTGCTCACAGGTGCGGCAGAAGCGGGTCAACCGCTTTTAAAGGCGGGTGGCAGTCTTGAGATGGGCATCCTCGCGTCAGGGATTCTGATCATGATCTTTGGCGCGCTTGGGTTAGGCCGGTTTTTGCGGAAGTTTTTCACGCCAATGGCGATGAGCGTTTTTCTCATTCTGTTGGCGGTGCAGCTGATCTCGATTTTCTTTCAAGGGATGGTCGGTTTGACGCATGCCAAGCACATCGATGTGAGGATCGCTGCACTTTCGATCGCACTGATCATCCTTGTCGTCACGCTTAGTCTGCGCGGCGCGCGACTGCTCAGCAATTTTGCGATTCTCATCGGTATCGCGTGTGGTTGGATTGTTTACCGGATCGCGATTCATCCTGCCGCAGCCTTGCATACCGCGCCGTTTGCTTCGTTATTCACGCCGTTTGCGTGGGGGAAACCATCGTTTCAAGCCGGAATCTTGATCACGGCACTGATCACGGGGCTTATCAACACGACGAACACGGTGACGACGATTGAAAATGCGCAGGTCTTATTCTCGCAAAAAGCGACCCATCGCGATTATGTCCGCTCCTTTCTTGTCACGGGATTTAATACCGTTATCGCGGGTCTCATCGGTTTGGTTCCCTACGCGCCATACACCTCGTCACTTGGGTTTTTGCGCTCGACGCAGATCTTTGCGAAACGGCCATTTGCCATCGGCGCGGTTCTCTTTATGTTGCTTGGGCTTATACCGGTCGCCGGCTCCTTTTTGGCCACTCTCCCAGTGAGTGTCGGGGATGCGGTACTGTTGGTTGCTTATCTGCAACTTTTTGGATCTGCGCTCCAGGTCATTGAAAATGTCACGTTTGACCACAAGACGATCTACCGAATCGCTTTGCCGACACTTGTTGGCATCGCGATCTATGTGACACCGGCCTCCGCCTTTCTCTCGATTCCAAGCGCCGTCCGCTCGTTTGTCAGCAGTGGACTTTTGGTTGGTGTGGCGGTATCCGTTGTCATGGAAAACACGATAAAATGGCATCGCGCAGAAGTTACTTCGGCGTGATGAAACGACTGTCCGATCTGCAAGGAGGTTTCTATGGCAATCTATGATATTGTAAAATTTCCAAACCCTGTGCTCACTACGCCTGCCAATCCTGTAAAAAGCGTGACGCCAAATGTCCTCAAGGTGCTCGACAACCTCGCGGAGACGATGAAATATGCCAATGGCATCGGCCTTGCGGCGCCTCAGGTCAACATTTTGAGACGACTTGCCGTCGTCGATGTAGAGGACGGTCGCGGTCGCCTCGATTTGATCAATCCAGTCATCGTGGAGGGACGCGACGAGGCGATCGGCCCGGATGGCTGCCTGTCGATCCCCGGGCTATTCGGAGACACGATGCGCTATCGCTATATTCGTGTGCGGATGCTTGACCGCTCCGGCCAAGAGGTGGAAATCGAAGAGACCGATTTTCGCGCGCGTGCGATTCAGCATGAGATTGATCATTTGGACGGGATTCTTTTTACATCAAAAGCGATTCGTCTCTATCGCGAAGAGGAAATGCGTCGCGAGGCAAACCAGAAAAAGGGATGATCGCACTGTTTCTTTACGCGTTCTGTCCATTGGCAGTTTGAGTACCATATGGTAGAGTAAGAGACGTTTCAAACGACCCGAAGGGGGTGATCTCGATCTTAAAGCGCGTGGACAAGCAAGCGGAGCGACCTTTAGAACTCAAACCGCTCCCCGTCGCGATCGGGCTCATACTCGTCGTTTTTGCAGTGTGGCTCTTTTTTCACTATCGACATTCATGGCATCACATCACGCTTTGGATTCAGTCCCTGGGAACGGTCGGAATTGTCGTTGCCATCCTTCTGATGGCCTTTTTTTGCGTCATTCCAGTGCCGTCTGAAGGCTTGATTCTTGTCAATATGGAAGTGTACGGCGTACTATGGGGGCTAATCTATTCGTGGATTGGCGGCGTCGTTGGTGCGGTGGTCGCGATGTATCTGACGCGTTGGATCGGGCAGGGGTTTGTCCGTCGCCTGATTCCTTCCGAACGCCAGCAGCAGGTTGATGAGTGGGTGGCAAAGCGGGGAACCTTTGGGCTGTTGGCGCTGCGCTTGACGCCTTTTCCTTATCACGCGCTCAATTATGCGGCAGGACTTCTCAATGTTCGTTTTTTTCCGTTTTTGTGGACGACCGCACTTGGCATCATCCCGTTTGACATTTGGATGGGGGGGTTTTTTGTCGGATTTAGCCACGGGGTTATTCCGGCGATTCTAAGTGTCCTTGTCGCAGTCGCTTTGTTAGGCGGCTTCAGCTTCTTGTTTCGCGGAAAACTGGCATCCGTGTTTCGGCCAGAGCGCGATGATGAAGGGAAGCCGCCTGCGCGTGATGGTGACCATCCGGCGGATTCGGTGATCGAACGTCTCGGCAAATGAGCGGTGCGGCAAGGTGGATTTGCCATCTGTCGGGGCACATCAATCCTTGCTCAGAAAACTTTTGAAAATGCTGTGCCATTGCGCCACTTTTTGCGCATTTTCTGGCGTGACATAGCGCATTGCCTTTTTGACATGTTCAGTTGCGCGCGGATCAAACATAGGCTGTCGCACGCGCACGTATGGCATCTGCTGCTGTAAAGGCGGCATGGAGGGATTCTGCCGCGCATTTGCATTGAGCTGACGCGTGACGGGTTGTGCAGGAGATGAATTGTGCTGCGATTGCTTTACTACGCCGCTTTGTGGTGAATTGGCAATGCGGTCCATTCGCCGTTTGACGCCATTTCGCACGAGACCTGACAGTTGTTTTGTCGACTGATTGTGAAAAACATCCAGTGCAAGCGCACTCGCCTTTAAAAAGGTATCCAGTTTCACGTTGCTCACCTCAAACGCTATGATATAAAGCGTATGCGCGAACGCGGCGGCGGGCGACGGGCAGGTGACTAGCTTGATGCGGTTGCCAAAGGGGTGAATTCAAATTCGTGGACAAGGCGCTTGAGGCGCTGCGCAAGCGGCGCGAGGAACTGATCCATATCTTTGAGGCGCGCCGAGCAAGCGGCGTACAGGCGGCGTTTGAGCAGGCAGCGCGTGAGCATAAGCGAATTCACGCCGATGTCTTTTCGCTCGCAACGCGCCATGTCGAAGAACAGGGGTTTTGCGCGCCACCCGGTGAGGCGACGTTTCTCATGCTAGGGAGCGGCGCGCGGGGCGAACAGTCGATTCTTTCTGACCAGGATCACGCGCTCGTGTTTGAATGGCCGGATACGGACGCGACACGCGCGTATGTTGAGCGCTTGACGCGGGTGACGGCTGCGCTTTTAAGCGAGGTTGGCTACGCGCTTTGTTCAGGTCATGTGATGGCGAGCAATCCACGCTGGCAGGGGACGCCCCTTTCTTGGCAAGATCGTCTTGAGAGGTACTATGACCATCCGGATTGGGAGAGCATTCGCTTTCTTCTCATTGCGGCGGATGCCTCGGTCATTGTCGGGAAAGAGGGTTGCGCAAGCGCGCTTCGCGAAGGTGTCGCATCGCGCATCGCGCGGTCTTCTTTCATACGCTGGAAGATCGCAGATCAAGCGATCGCGCAGGGTGTCGCACTCACGCCACTCGGACAACTTCGCCTTGAAGGAGCGAGCGGAAAAGGGTACTTTCATGTGAAAGAGGGACTCTATACGCCGCTTGTCAACAGTGTTCGCCTTTGGGCGCATAGTGTTTTGATCGAAGTTCCATCGACGCTTAAGCGAATTGAGGCGTTAACTGCACAGCGGGTGTGGTCTGAGGCGCTCGCGGAGCGCGTCAGGGAGGCGTTCATGACGGCACTTGACGCGCGTGTCAGCCACCACCTGCGCCTCTATGAAGCGAATATGCCGATGGATGATCGAATCGCGCTTTCAGAGCTTGATGATCCTTCGCGTCGCCGTTTGAAAGATGCGCTGCGAACCGCCAAATCTCTCCAACAAATGACGGCGAAGCAATTCGCGCGATCGGGGTGAATCATGTGGGGTTCGAACGCATTCGTGTATTAAAGCACCTTTTTGGGAACTCCAATACGGAGCTTGATCGCGGACTTGAAAATGCAGAGTCCCTGCAGGCGCAAGTCGAGATGCGTGCGACGCTGCGTGCGATTCACGAGCATGGGATGTCTGATCTGCCGCTTACGCAGGCCCCCTACGCCGTCATCGACACGGAGACGACCGGGTTTGAGGTGCAACAGGATCGCTTGCTGTCGCTTGCGGCTGTGCTTTTTGATCAAAGTGCGAGTGTGCGTGAGTTTCACACGTTCGTCAAGCTGCGACAAGGGGAAGAAATTCCACAAGTCGTCCGCGATTTGACGGGGATAACAGAAGATGCGCTGCGCGACGCTCCACCGCTTGAACATGCGCTTCAGACATTTTTACAGTTTATCGGCGATCGTGTGATTGTCGCGCATCACGCAGGTCACGATGTGAAATTCATCAATGCGGCGTTGCGTCGCCACTTTGCAATCGAACTCCAACAACATATTATCGACACCGGGAAAGTGTCGCTCTGCGTGCATGATCTAAAAAAATACCCGAGTCTTGACGCGTTGCTTGAATTGTATAAAATCCCAGTCACGGAACGTCACACTGCGCTTGGCGACGCGCGGATGACCGCGTGTGTGTGGGCGCGCCAGATTCAGCTTTTGCAAGCGCATGGCGTCACGACATTTGGACCGCTCTGGGAGCGTCTGTACGTGCTTGAAAAGCTGGTTCGCGAACAGCAGTTGAGTTGACACTCCGCTTTGCAATCGCCTATAATGCTTAATGATGTGCATAGGTTATTTTAGCGGTTTGGCTTCGCGGAGGGAGGGAAAACCATGTCCGAGATTAAAATTCGGAAGAACGAGTCTTTGGAGAGTGCTTTGAAGCGATTTAAGCGCGCAACAGCCAAAGACGGGATCCTCGCTGAAGTCAGAAAACGCAAGCAGTATGACAAGCCGAGTGTGGCCCGCAAGAAAAAAGAGATTGAGGCTCGTAAGAAGAAAAAATACTGAGTATTCATGTCCATATGGGTTGTTTCTGCTTTCTTTCGCGTTTGGACAACTCTAAAACATCAGCGACCATTGGCAACGGTGGTCGTTTATCGTGTTTGTGAAGAATTTCCGGGAGTGAAAGCGCATGATGGAAAAAATGGACCGTGACATTAAAGATGCGCTGCTTGCCAAGGATAAAGTGCGCGTCAGCGTGCTGCGCATGGTGAAGTCAGCGGCAAAAAACATAGCGATTGATGAACGGCGTGAGTTGACAGAAAAAGATTGGAACAACGTGATTAAAAAAGAAGTGAAACAGCGGCAAGATGCGCTGGCGGCGGCCGGATCAGGGCGACCTGATTTTGTGGCGGAAATGGAAGCGGAACTCGCAGTTCTAAAAGGATATCTGCCAGAGGAACTGTCCGAGACAGAGATTCGCGATGTGATTATGCAAGTCATTCAGGATACCGGTGCGACTTCAAAAGCGGATCTCAAAAAGGTGATGCCTGTGGTGATGGGCAAACTGGCGGATCGCGCGGATGGACGCACGATCAATCGGCTTGTGCAGGAAGCTCTCTCCTAGAATTTAGTATTGGTATGTGTAGTATTACGGGTTGGCCGCAGAAGGGGTGATACGCCTTCTGCGGTCTTTTTTTTGGTTTTCTGCATAGAAGTCATGTGAGGAGGGATGTCCCATGCGCCGAACATGGCGAGAGCGCACAGAGCGCTTTGCGGGAGACGTTCTTCAAATTCCCAAAGATACGCTGGCGCGCTTGCCACGTGTCACGTTGATCAAAGACCTGCAAGTCGTGGTCGAGAATTACACAGGCATTCGCTCTTATGGGAGTCAGGAAATCTGCATTGCGTTTGCTGATCAAGATCTGATCCTGCAGGGTGAAGGGATGGAGCTACGGTCCATCTATCCAGAGGAAATTGTGATCGAGGGACGAATTCTGGCAATGGCCTGGCGCAATTAGAGAGAAGTGGCCTTTAAAGGGGAGCCGCGTGATGACAGCAAAACTCTCAGATGCACTGCGAGGTTATGTAATCGTACTCGTGCTGGATGACGCACAAAGTGTCGTTCTCGCTGATGCGGTTCGCGCAGGCGCGGCGGTTTGGGATGTTCGACAGGATCCACTTGGCTATCGCATGTCCATCGGGCTTGGCAGCGTGAGGACGGTCCTTGCGATTGCACGAAAAAATCGCATACGACTGCGCTTTTTTCGCAAAGTGGGCATACCGTTTCTCGCTTGGCGGGCAATGCGGCGCAAGATGTTTGTGGGTGGCGCCATTTTTTTTTGTCTTTGCGTTGTACATGCTCTCAAGCTTTGTCTGGCACGTGGAGATTGAGGGGACCGATCAACCGGAGGTCGTCATGAGCGTTCTTCGCTCCATGCATATCGCAAAAGGCAGCGCGCTTTGGAACCTGCTTGACCAAGACTCGATTCAACTCGCACTATTAGATAAAATTCCAGAGATTGCGTGGGCGGGCGTGCGGATCGAAGGCACATCCATTTTTGTCAAAGTGATACCGCGCACGCCGCTATCAAAGCCCCCGCTCACTACGCCGCAAAACATTGTGGCAAGTGTTCCCGGAGTGGTGTCTTCCGTATTGGCAGACGCTGGATTGCCGATGGTAAAACCCGGCCAGTTTGTCACGCCGGGAACCGTTCTCATCAGCGGCCAGCTCGAGAGCGGGAAGAAGATCCGCGCCGCCGGATCTGTAAAAGCGTACGTATGGTACCGCTCGACTGTATCGCTTCCTGTGACGACAACCGTATCCACGCTAACGGGCGAGCATGTCATCCGCTACGCGCTTGTGTTTCCTCATCTCACTCTGCCGATTTGGGGGTTTGCGCGCGCAGATTTCACGCACAGGCAGGTGCAGGATGTGACGGAGCCCATCACAATCGGTGGCTTCACACTACCGTTTTTGCTGCGCAAAGAGACCATCTATCAGGCATCGGTTCACAAGCTCACAGAGAGCCCGGCGCAACTTCTTTTAAACGCCAAAGACCTTGTCGCGCGTGATATTTCACAAAAGGCGCCGGATCACACACAGATTGTAAGGCAGACCGTTTTACAGTCTCAAGTTAGGCATGGTAAGCTAGATGTGGTCATCTGGTCTGAAGCGGTTGAAGACATTGGCAAGCCGGCGAAACTTTGAGAAGTCGGATGGGCCGAAGTGGAAAATAGCGTGAAAATAAGCAGTGCTGATATTTTTTTGACGGGAGAGAAGACGCCTTTTGAGCGAAGCGAGCGTGACGTCATCACGAAAAATTGTTCTGCGGGACAATGAAGAGGCAAGGGCGATCCTCGGACCACACGATGCGCATCTGCGTGCATTGGATCAAGCCTTTTCGTGTCAAGTGATCAGCCGGGGCAATGAGATTACCTTGACTGGAAAAGAATCGGATGTGGCCGAACTCGGCGAATTGTTTGACGTGCTCACAACCCTTTCCCATAAAGGATATGGACTCACAGAAAGGGATATCGCTTATGCGATCACCCTCTCAAAAACAGGACAAGTTCGCGCACTTCTTGAGATGTACACAGAGGAGATCGCGCAAACGTTTCGCGGCAAAAGCATTCGCATCAAAACGCTTGGGCAAAGGCGCTATGTAGACGCGATCCGCAAACACGACATTGTCTTTGGAATCGGGCCTGCGGGAACAGGAAAAACCTATATGGCAGTCGTGCTCGCCTTTTTGAGTTTGAAACGCTCGGAGGTCAAACGCATTATTTTGACACGTCCAGCGGTCGAAGCGGGGGAAAACCTGGGGTTTTTACCGGGCGATCTGCAAGAGAAGGTGGATCCCTACCTGCGACCGCTTTATGATGCGCTTCACGATGTGATGGGGCCAGAACAGTTGGCGCGCTCTATGGAGCGCGGATTGGTGGAAGTCGCGCCACTTGCGTACATGCGCGGGCGGACGCTTGATGAAGCGTTTGTGATTCTTGATGAAGCGCAAAACACGACGCCAGAGCAGATGAAGATGTTTCTCACGCGGCTTGGGCATAACGCAAAAATGGTCATTACAGGTGACGTGACACAAATCGATCTTCCGCGCGGCAAGCGCTCAGGCTTGAAAGAGGCTGCACGCATCTTGGGCAGTATTGATGAAATCTCGTTTATTGAGTTAGATGAGGCTGACGTTGTGCGCCATCCGCTGGTTCAGCGCATTATTCGCGCATACGCGGAGGAAGACGAGGCCGATCACGGATGATGGATTCATGAAGCGTACTGCGCGCAGAAAGAACCGCCTGTTCCACTTTCTCACGTCGCTTCCTTTTCACAAAAGTCGAAGAATGCGGGCTGCGATCTACGGAGGACTTGTCGTCGTCGTCTATGCTTTGCTGATTGGCACAGTTTTGCCACAGCACTATTCCTTCACTGTGGGACAAGTCAGCCAGACGACCATTGTCGCCCCAACCGATGCCGTGGATACGTACGCCACGCAGCAGGCCCGGATTGCCGCGGCGCAACAGGTATCTCCCCGCTATGATGTCAACCCGGCGATTGAGCAAAGTGCTGTGTCGATTCTTGAGCGCCTCTTTGTGGCCACTCAGACGGTGCTCACGGATAAATCGCTCACACCTGCGCAACGTCTCTCGACGCTCAAGGCGAGTGCTCCGCTAGGTGTCAATGTGAGTGTGCTCACGACGCTCCTTCAGGCAACTCCGCTTGAATTCAACGAGTTGTCGGGGGATTCGATTCGCATCGTGCAGACACTGTTGGGAGGGCCTTTTTCGACGTCGGATATGAAAAACGCAGCGATGATGATTGATCAACAGCTCGTCACGCTCGACGTCAGCATCAAAGACCGCATGGCAATTGCAAAACTCTTGCTCGCAGTCGTCAAACCAAACCTCGTATACGATCCGGTGCTCACACAGCAGGCGCGCCTGAGTGCGGAGCGCAATGTACCTGATGTCTGGATCAATCGCGGGGATGTCATTTTACGCCGCGGGCAACTCGTGACGCCAGCCACGCTCAGCCAAATGAAGGATCTGAAGATGCTCAAGAACGAACCCGATTATGGGATGGAGGCAGGGTATCTGCTGTTTGTCCTGCTCCTTGTCATCGCGATTGGGATTTTTATCCAGATGCGGCGCGGGCGAATCGCAAAGGATAATCTGCATCTTCTATTGTACGCACTTTTGCTCACTGTTTTGGTCGTGCTCATCCGGGTGAGCAAAACAGCGGTTAATGCAGGATTTGCCCCATCGCTTGTCGATGCCGTGCCGTTTGCCATGGGGAGCATGATGATCAGCCTGTTTTTTGGAACGTCACTCGCGCTCTTGTCATCACTGCTTGTCGCACTGCTTGCAGCATCAGCGTATGGGTTTGCGTTTGCGCCGTTTTTTGTCGCTCTGATGGGTTCGCTCGGGGCAACCATGGCCACGTCGCGCGTTCAGAATCGCGGTGTTTTCATGCGTGCCGGTTTTTTGACGGCGGGGATCAATTTTGCCGCAATCGGCATCATGCATCTGCTCATTCCAAATTCCACATCACTGCGTGGCGTATCGTATGATCTGCTCTATGGCATCACGGGCGGACTCCTCTCGGGAATTTTCAGCATTGGGCTCATGCCGTATCTCGAAACGATTTTTCGCGTCACGACGCACATCGGCCTGCTTGAACTCGCCAATCCCAATCACCCACTCTTGCGCCGCCTGCTGCTTGAGGCTCCGGGGACGTATCACCACAGTTTGATTGTCGGCAATCTGGCCGAATCAGCCGCCGAGGCGATTGGAGCCGACGCGCTCATCTGTCGTGTTGGAGCGTATTTTCACGATGTGGGCAAAATGAGGAGACCCGCATTTTTTATTGAGAACCAAATCGGCGGGGATAATCCACACGACAAAGTCGCGGCGAGTCTCTCCTATTTGATCGTGACATCCCATGTATCTGATGGACTTGCTATGTTGAGTGAGTATAAGCTGCCAGAACCGATTACTGCGATTTGTGCGCAGCATCACGGAACGACGGTCTTGTGGTACTTTTATAACAAAGCGGTAGAAGAGGATAAGCACGCGCAACCGGACATTGATCAGTTTCGCTATCCCGGTCCAAAACCGCAGTCGCGTGAAGCGGCGATTGTCATGATCTGCGATGCCGTAGAGGCGGCCGTGCGTTCGATGCAAAAACCGACGCCGCCGCGCATCGAGGCGATGATCAGAAAGATTATCAAAGACCGTCTGCAAGACGGACAACTGGACCAGTGCGACATCACTCTTCGCGATCTTGACAAGATGACGGGTGCATTCATGCGCACACTTCAAGGAGTCTATCACGAGCGAATTGAGTACCCCGATCCAGAAAAACTGCTGGCACAAAAGAATCGATAGACCGAAATCTTACGGAGCGGATAGACTATGGAACCCATCGAAGAGGCAGAAGACATTTTAGTGCGCATCGCGTATGAGGTGAGTGTGCCTCACGAAGAGAAGTTGAGTGAGATCATGGAGCGTATCTGTGCGGCGATTGCCGTCGCAGAAGACCTCGCGCCGTCGGAGGTATCCATTACGGTGGTGGATGAGGAGACGATTCAAGCGTATAACAACACCTATCGCATGATCGATGCGCCGACGGATGTGCTTTCCTTTTCAATGCTTGAAACAACAGAAGAAGAGATAGAGTTTGAAACGCTTTACGATCGCCAAATGCTTGGGGATCTGATCATCTGCTGGGAAAAAACAGAGCGGCAAGCGCTGGAATATGGGCACTCCGTCGAGCGGGAACTGGCTTTTCTCACTGCGCACGGAATGTTTCACCTGCTCGGGTATGACCACCAGATACCAGACGAAGAAGCGGCAATGATGCGCAAGCAAGAAGAGGTCTTGACGGCGCTTGGGTTTGTGCGGTGAACGTGCGCACGCTAGTCAGCAGCTTTCGCTATGCGCTCGAAGGTCTGGCGCATGCGCTTGCCACACAGCGCAACATGCGGATTCATTTTATTGCCGCATTTGCAGTCATCGTGCTGTGCGTTTTTGTCAGAGTGTCTATCGCTGAGATCATGTCTGTACTGTTTGCCATCTCACTGGTGATCTGCCTTGAGCTTGTGAACACAGCGGTCGAACACGTTGTCGATCATCTCACAAAAGAGCGCCATCCGGCTGCCAAGATTGCCAAGGACGTGGCGGCGGCGGCCGTTTTTATCGCTGCCGCAAACGCGCTGGTAGAGGCATATCTCGTTTTTTATGACAAGTTTATGCCGATTCACTGGCGTCCTTTGAACACCCTTTTGATTCCACCCTACCTAGGCGTCATTCTCGTCGGTTTACTCTGTTTGATCGTTGGAATAAGCGGCTACGCACTGCGGTTGCGTCACAGCAAAAAGGAGAATGTTGCGAGATATGAAAAATGAGCATCCTATGGGTAGAGATGAATTATTCAATCACGCGATGGCAGCGCGCGAACGCGCGTACGTTCCATATTCCGGATTTCGCGTCGGTGCTGCCATCCGTTTGAAAAACGGGCAGGTGATCACTGGATGCAATGTTGAGAACGCTTCGTATGGACTTACCAACTGCGCTGAGCGCACAGCGATTTTTTCAATGATTGCGCAAGGATTTCGCGATGTACAGGAAATTGCCGTTGTCGCGGAAGGGGAACACCCGGTTACACCGTGCGGCGCGTGTCGGCAAGTGCTGGCCGAATTTTGTCCTGCGGCAACCCGCGTCACGCTCTACAACACAGCGGGTCAGTCGCTTGTCATGAGCGTTTCTGATCTCTTGCCATTTGCTTTTTCGAAGGAGGCGTTACAAAGTGAGTAAAGCAGACGCGACGCGAAAGTCTGGGTTTGTGGCTTTGGTGGGTCCTCCCAATGCCGGAAAATCCACGCTCATCAATCGACTTGTCGGCCAAAAGATTGCAATCATATCAAACAAGCCGCAGACGACGCGCACGAGCATTCGCGGCATCGTGACGCGCAGCGAGGGGCAGATCGTATTTCTTGATACGCCAGGCATTCACCGGCCAAAACACCGTTTGGGCGAGTATATGGTCGATGTGGCAGAGAATTCGATACGCGAGGTGGATGTCGCGCTTTGCGTGATCGATGCGTCACACCCGATCTCCGCTGCGGAGCAACTTGTCTTTGAAAAAATCGCGAAGACAAAGACACCCGCGATGCTTGCGCTGAATAAGGTGGATACGGTGGCCAAGGACCGTCTTCTTGAACGCATCGCGCAGATCGCCGGCGAAGATTTGTTTCTTGAGATCGTTCCCATTTCCGCAAGGACGGGTGAGCAACTCCCGCGCCTTCTTTCGCTGCTTTACGAAAGGCTGCCTGACGGCCCGTTTTATTATCCCGAGGATGTCGTGACCGATCACCCTGATCGCATGCTGGTCGCTGAGTTGATACGTGAAAAGGTTCTTCAGGTCACGCGTGAAGAAATTCCGCATTCAGTTGCCGTGGAGATTGACACGTTTGAGTACAAAGAAGATGTCGACCAGATCCATGTCTATGCGACCATCTATACAGAGCGCAACTCCCAAAAGGGAATCTTGATTGGAAAAAACGGCGACTTGTTAAAGCGGGTAGGTACGCTTGCCCGGCAGGACATTGAGGCGCTGTTTGGCTCAAAAACATACCTTGAACTATGGGTGAAAGTGAAAAAGGACTGGCGTAATCAGGCAAATATGTTGCGAACGTTTGGGTTTCACCAGGAATAGAGGCGCCGCAGTTTCCAAGTAATTCTTCGTATATCGAACCATCTTTTACAGACGCTAGAATGGCACGCGTCACGTTGCGACCCTTGTGCAACGTTTCTTCTGCTGGATCAAGCGGGTAACGTGGAAAGGATGAGCGCGATGAGGGATTTTCTGTGGAGTTATTTTTCATTGACAGGCGAGATTGACGCGTATCTTTTATTGAAAGAGCATGAGGCACTGAAGCAAGAAGCACAGGATGACTCGGGTGAAAACGGGGAGAGGTATGAACCGGACGTTTGAGACGATTCGCGCCATCACTCTTGACGTGAGAACATATGGCGAAAACCATCTATGGGTTACCCTTTTTAGTGAAAAAAAAGGAGTTGTGCGCTGTACTGCCTATGGCGCAGCGACGTCTGCCAACGAGCTCGCGCGGGCGCTGATTCCAATGACATACGGTATCTATTTCATACGCAAAAGCGCTGCTTACAGTGAACGTGACCAAAGCCAGCAGGTCTACGAGATCAAACAAGCGCAGATTCTCAAAGGCCATCAAGATGTCGCCGCAGATCCTGCGCGCTCGCTTTATGCACTCACCATGTGCGACTGGGTGCGTGCGACGGAAGGCGCTGAAGGAGTGGCAAGTGTCGGTGAGTTATTTCGCGAGTTGGAGGCGGCGCTTCGCCTTCTTTCTACACAATCGGCTGCCGGCGTGCTTTGTCACTTTGGATTTCGCATGGTGCGCGTACTTGGAATTGACTTGCAGGGAACGGCTTGCTTGCGTTGCAGCGAATCTGGCGAATGGGTATACAGTTTTCGCGAAGCAGGATACCTCTGCACAGGGTGCGCGGCGCGTGAGCCGTTTGGGACCACGTTGTCGGTGAGGCACACGTCCGTGATGCGAAAAATGGTTCACACACCACTTTGGCGCATTAACGCCATTCACCTCAGAGACACAACCGCGAACATTCTTTTACGCGCTCTCTTTACAATTCTTGTGGAACAAGCCGGCATTTCCTCAAAACCTCTGCGCGTTCTCACGCAAATGAGGGAAATCTTTGATGAATCTTGAAATGACTGTTTTTCCATGGTACCATTCTATATTCGAAGATCTTTGTCAAAATAAAAACCGCCTGCGCCAAGCGACAGACGGAGTTCCATTTTGCGTGGATTCGAAGATTACGCGATGGGATGCACAAACGCTCTATCAAACTTATAATCAGAGTAAAGAAACATAAGCCCGACAGCAACGCCGATCCAAAACGCTCTTCGCTTTAAAAGAGACAGATTCCAGGCAAACGGTTCTGCAGGTGTGCTAAACGAAACAAATCGCGCAGTGGCGGCGCCACAGGCGAGAATAAGAATGGCACCAAGACCGAGATGAAGCAGACTGTGCAAATTGCATTCTCCTTTTCACGACGCTCGTCTGCATCATATCACGGGATCCGATTGCTTAACAATGGGAAGCGTAGGTGATCTCCTATCGATCTCTCCAAACGACAAG
Source organism: Ferroacidibacillus organovorans (assembly GCF_001516615.1). Lineage (GTDB taxonomy): Bacteria > Bacillota > Bacilli > Alicyclobacillales > SLC66 > Ferroacidibacillus > Ferroacidibacillus ferrooxidans_B. Next base: position 64,835 of record NZ_LPVJ01000001.1, read on the forward strand.
AACAAATCATTGCAATCGTACGTGAAAATGGACCGATCACCGGTGAGAAGATCGCTGAACTCCTAAATTTTACACGCGCGACACTGCGCCCCGACCTCACTGTGCTGACGCTCTCAGGAATCCTTGACGCGCGGCCGCGTGTCGGGTACTTCTATGTTGGCAATCAGACCTCTAGTGTATTTGGTGAACTGCTTCGCAAGTCGCTTGTACGCGATTACAAGTCTGTGCCGATTGTCGTTAACGAGCAAACGACCGCGTATGATGCGACAGTGACCATGTTCCTGGAAGATGTCGGAACGCTTTTTGTGGTGCGCGACGCAGGAATTCTGTGCGGCGTGCTTTCGCGCAAAGACCTTCTAAAGCTGGCCATTGGACAGACGGCTCTAAAGGAAGTTCCGATCTCGATTGCGATGACGCGCATGCCAAACATTTATACGGTGACACCAGAAACGTCGATCTATGATGCGGGGAAGCTTTTGATTCATGCACAGGTTGATTCGCTGCCCGTCGTGGTACCCTCCGAGTCGGCAAATGGGCAGTGGGAAGTGGTTGGCAGGGTGACCAAAACAACAATTACGAGACTGTTTGTCGAACTTGGCGAGTCAAAGCAGGTCTAGACGGTGCACAAAAGAGGATTCGAGGAGGAGCGGTGTGAATCGATCACGCGTTGTCTATGTCGTTTCTGATTCGGTCGGTGAGACGGCTGAATTCGTTGTCAGGGCTGCGGCCAGCCAATTTGATCATGGGCACTTTGACATCCGGCGCATCTCGTACGTCGATCACGTAGAGGCGATCGAAGAGATTGTGGCGGCGGCGGCAGAAGTTGCCGGCTTTATCGCTTATACGCTGATATTGCCCGCGTTGCGCGAGGCGATGCGCGAGGCGGCGGCGCGCGCGAATGTGCGGGCGGTTGACATTATGGGGCCGATGATGACTGCGTTTGAAGATGTATTCAATGCGATGCCGGCGCTGCGCCCAGGGCTGATTCATCAACTGGATGACGATTATTTCCGGCGCGTCGAAGCCATTGAGTTTGCGGTCAAATACGATGATGGACGCGATTCGCGCGGACTCGCGCGGGCGGATGTCGTTTTAATCGGTGTCTCGCGCACATCGAAAACGCCACTTAGCATGTATCTGGCGCATCGCCGACTGCGTGTGGCAAACGTTCCTCTGGTGCCTGAGGTGCAGCCGCCAGAGGAGCTGTTTGCGCTTCCGCACGGGCGTGTGATCGGGCTGACCATTCGCTCAGAGGAACTCAACGAGATCCGGCAGGAGCGTTTGCGCGCGCTTGGTCTTACCGACTCGGCGAGCTACGCAAGCCATGCGCGGATTCTTGAAGAGCTGCGTTTTGCAGATGATGTGATGCGGCGTGTGGGGTGTCCTGTCATCGATGTCTCAAAACTTGCAGTGGAGGAAACAGCAAGCAAGGTGATGACGCTTTTGGAGTGGCCGAAGTCACGCGCGATTCCGTATTCTTGACAGAATGCGGTGATGTGCGGCTCAGGCTTAGACGTGAAAACTTTTTGTAAAGTGCGGATTTCGCATGCGGGAAGAAGGATTATTTTCATCAAGTTGCGTACATCTATAGTGTGTAGAAAAGGTGAGTTCTGCAGATGTTTAGAAATGGAAATGAATACACAGACTAGTCAAATGTCGAACAGTTTGTGTACGGGGAGGGCCTTGCGAGAAATTCTTGCGCGATGAGGCAGGAAATGTGTTGAATCTTGGCGAATTAAGATTCTATAAGTGAAATGAAGACAGACAACGACGTCTTGGCAAGGGGAGGCGTTGTCGTGCGTGTGCCAGATGAATTTTTAGCCCTCTTGCGCGACCGCATCAATCTTCTTGATGTGATCTCCGAACATGTTCGCTTGAAGCGATCGGGGAGATCGTATGTAGGTTTGTGTCCATTTCACGCCGAGCGTTCGCCATCGTTTCACGTGCATCCTGCAAAAGGATACTATCACTGTTTCGGTTGTGGCGCTGGAGGCAACGCAATTACGTTTGTCATGGAAATGGAACAACTCCCGTTTGTCGAGGCGGTTCGCCGTTTGGCCGAACAAGCGCGATTGCCCTTTCCGAATGAGTGGCTTCAAGATGAACAAGGTGAAGGATCTGAACGGTCTGAGCGTTTGCGCGCGCTTGACCTCGCAGCAAAGTTCTATAACCACATTGTAATGAATCATGATGCAGGTACGCAAGGGCTCACCTATCTTTTAGGCCGTAACTTGAGTAAGAAAATCATCATGGACTATCAATTGGGCTACGCTCCGCAAGGGGAGCAGACCTTGGTTGATTTTTTGCAAAAAAGGCAGATCTCGCGCGAAACCCTTTTAGAAACAAATTTGGCGGTGGAGCGATCGGGTTTGTTGCGCGATCGCTTTCGGCATCGCGTCATGTATCCGATTTGGGATTTTCAGGGGCGTGTCGTCGGTTTTGGCGCCCGCTCACTCGGAGGCGAAGAACCAAAGTACTTGAACACAGCCGAAACACCGCTCTTTCAAAAGGGGAGGCTTTTATACGGTTTTCATCGCGCGCGGCGCGCCATTCGCAAATCCGGGATGACTCTTCTCGCCGAAGGGTACATGGATGTTTTGGCGCTCCACCAGGCTGGCGTCGAGAATGCGGTGGCCGCACTTGGTACGGCGCTAACACCTGAACAGGCGGTTTTTTTAAAGCGCGTGGCGGATGATGTCATTCTGCTTTACGACGGCGACGAGGCGGGTCAGCGCGCGGCGGCGCGCAATTTGCCGATTCTTCGGCAGGCAGGTTTGAACGTTCGCGTGGCGCGACTGCCGAGTGGGATTGATCCTGATGAATACCTGAAGACGCGTGATGCGAGCGCTTTTCGCGTTGAGGTGTTAGAGACCGCTGTGTCGGGACTTTTGTTTGAATTGCAGTTCCTGACACGCAGTCACCCCAATCATTTGACGAGTGATCGGCTTGCTTACCTGAAGGATGCTGAGTCGATACTGGCGAGAGATGAAAGCGCCGTGGAGCGGGAAGAGGCGCTCACGTACCTTGCAGAAACGTATCAAAGTCCGATTGAAGCGCTTCGCGAGGATGTTTTGCGCCTGCGACGCGCTCTTGAGACGAAGGGGAAAAGGATACAGGTTATGCCTTTGAGCAGCGTGTCTCAGGCAGCGCCTGTAAAGCGCCTTCCACTCATGCATGAGGTGGCGGCCGATCAATTGCTTCTTCGCATGTTGAATGATCGGAGTATGGCGCTGCGCATTGCCGAGGAATTTCAAGGTGAATTTCCACTTCCTGAACAAAGCGCGCTTCAGGCCTACCTGCTTTCGTATTACGGAACACACACGGAGGCGGATGCGGCGGCGTTCCTGTCGTCGCTTGACGATCCTTCCGCCGTGAATTACGCGGCGGCGCTTCTTTCAAAGGCGCCTGATGTGCAGGAAGGCAAGGATGAAGAGGCGGCCGTGCGGGACTATCTGCAGTGTCTTGAACGTTACCGGGTGAGTCTTGAGATCGAGCAATTGGAAAACCAGCTTAAGGCGTCATTCGCGCGTGGTAATTTAGAAGCGATGAGAGCGGCGGAAGAAGAGTTGAAACGACTTCGTGGTCAACTGGCGTAGATGAAAAGCGTCGCGTCTGCCAGGATGTTTGATCCATCAGCGCCTGCGCAACAACGCTTTGCGCGGATGATACGAAGACAAGGGGGAGCGGACGATGAGTAAAGAGGTGCGCGATGAGGCGAGGCTTGAAACCACGCTGGAGGAAGTGCGCGAGCATCTTTTGTCCGCCGGGAAAAAACGTGGTCATCTCGCGTATACAGAAATTATGACAAGAATGTCTCCTTTTGAGCAGGATGCGGAGCAGATTGAAGAGTTTTTTGATCAACTCGCAGATCTCGGAATCGAGATTCTCAATGAGGCGGACGTCGTGGATGAAGATGTGGACGATGAGGATGAAGACGAGGACGAACTCGGCACAGAAGAGCGCGGATTGACGGAGGACGATGTGCGGGGGGAAGAGGAGCTTGATCTGTCGGATCTGACGGTTCCCGCAGGCGTCAAGATCAATGACCCTGTTCGCATGTATCTAAAGGAGATTGGACGCGTTCCACTTTTGTCGGCGGACGATGAGATTCAACTCGCAAAGCGGATTGAGCAGGATGATGAGGAGGCAAAACGTAGATTGGCGGAGGCGAATCTGCGCCTGGTCGTCAGCATTGCCAAGCGTTACGTTGGGCGCGGCATGCTTTTTCTCGATTTGATCCAAGAGGGCAACATGGGTCTCATGAAAGCGGTCGAAAAGTTTGATTACAGTAAAGGCTACAAGTTCAGCACGTATGCGACGTGGTGGATTCGTCAGGCGATCACGCGCGCAATCGCGGATCAGGCGCGCACGATCCGGATCCCCGTACACATGGTCGAGACGATCAACAAGTTAATCCGGATTTCTCGTCAGCTGCTTCAGGAACTCGGACGCGAGCCGAGTGCGGAAGAGATTGCGTCCGAGATGGATATGAGCCCTGAAAAAGTGCGTGAGATTCAAAAGATTGCGCAGGAACCAGTCTCTCTTGAGACGCCGATCGGCGAAGAGGATGACTCGCATCTGGGCGATTTTATTCCGGATGATGACGCGTTGGCGCCGGCAGATGCGGCGGCTTACGAACTTCTCAAGGAGCAATTGGAAGATGTCCTTGATACGCTGACCGAGCGGGAAGAAAATGTGCTGCGCCTGCGATTTGGCCTTGATGACGGGCGCACGCGCACGCTTGAAGAGGTGGGCAAGGTGTTTGGCGTAACGCGTGAGCGGATTCGCCAGATTGAGGCGAAGGCGCTGCGCAAACTGCGCCACCCGAGCCGCAGCAAACGTCTGAAAGATTTTCTTGAGTAAAGTGAGAATCTCTGAGAAGTTGACTGGGGTCAAGTTCCTTGTCTTAGGCAAATGGCGATAAGCTCAAAACACACAGCGATTGACGGCGCTGTGTGTTTTGATATGCTGAGTGGGTAGCTTCCAAACGGTTGGTCAAAGGGGCGTCCACGGTGGATTTTGATCTTACGAAGGAGCAGTCGATGATTCGCGACATGGTGCGCGAGTTTGCAACATCAGAGATTGAGCCGCTGGCTCAAGAGGTTGATCGCACGGGGCGGTTTCCGCTTGAGACGTTTCAGAAAATGGGAAAACTCGGGTTGCTTGGTCTTCCGATTGACGAGGCGTATGGTGGAGCGGGTGCAGATACCGTCAGTTATGCGTTGGCAGTCGAAGAGATTGGACGGGCGTGCGGCAGCACCGGGCTCAGCTATGCAGCGCACGTCAGTCTCGGATGTGGCCCACTGCAGGCGTTTGGGACGGATGAACAGAAGGAAACCTATTTAGTTCCTCTGGCGCGCGGTGAGGCGCTTGGCTCATTTGGCTTGACAGAACCGTCAGCCGGTTCGGATGCAGGCGGTACACAGACGCGAGCGATACGTGTTGATGATTCGTATCTTATCACGGGGTCCAAATCTTACATCACCAATGCCTCTTACGCCAAATGTGTCATTGTCACCGCAGTGACAGGCGAAGATGCGCGCGGTAAAAAACAGATCGGCGCGTTCATCGTTCCGACGGACGCAAAAGGTTTTTCGATCCTTCGAACGTATGAAAAAATGGGGTTGCGCGGCAGCAATACGACAGAGTTAGCGTTTGATGAAGTGCGGGTCCCACTGAGCAATCGCTTGGGTTCAGAGACAGAAGGGTTCAAGCAGTTTTTAAAGACGCTTGACGGCGGACGGATCAGCATTGGCGCCCTGTCAGTTGGCATCGCACGCGCTGCGTACGAAGCGGCGCTGCGCTATGCAAGGGAGCGCATACAGTTTGGAAATACACTTTCAAAAATGCAGGCAATCCAGTTTAAATTGGCTGATATGGCGATGCATCTTGAACTATCGCGCACGGCGGTGCTGCGCGCGGCGTGGCTTAAGGATCAGGGGCGACCTTTTTCGAAAGAGGCGGCGATGGCCAAACTTTTCGCGTCGGAGACGTGTGTGCGGACGTGCGACCAAGCCGTGCAGATTCACGGGGGTGCCGGCTATGTCGCGGATTTCCCTGTTGAACGTTATTTTCGCGACGCGAAATTGATGGAGATTGGCGAAGGCACGTCTGAGATCCAGAGATTGGTCATTGCTCGTCAGATCGGGTGTTAGCCTGTCGCACGATCTGGCATTATGCAGGGAGATGGAAGATCAGATAAGGGGTTTGAGGATGAATCAAGGGCTTTCACTGCGGCTCAGTCGCGTTTCGTCGCTTGTCGGTGTCCGCGGCTGTGTTGCCGATCTTGGAAGCGATCACGCAGGACTGCCGATTGCGCTCGTCAGGAAAGGGCAGGCAAATGCGGCGATTGCGGTTGAGGTGGTGGAAGGTCCGCTTGCCGCGAGCCGTCGTCGCGTGAAAGAGGCGGCGCTTGAAACGCGCATTGACTGTCGACTTGGAGACGGGTTTGCACCGATTCGCTGTGGGGAGATTGACACGGTGACAATCGCTGGTATGGGCGGAAAGACGATCTATGCGATTCTGACTGATCAAAACGCTCTGCCGCACATCGCGCAAGAAGGGTTTCGCCTGGTGCTTCAACCGATGGATTCAGCAGGATCACTGCGTTATCTTGCAAAACGTTTGGGGTGGACAACGCGCGCAGATGTGCGCGTTGTGGATCGGGGTGTTTCATATGCGTGTCTCGCGTTTGATGTTTTGGGTGACGCGTGCCGCAATCAGGAAGACGTGCGGGATGCGCTTAACAAACTGCCGCCCTTCGAGACGCTCCCCGCCGCCTTGCGCATGACGTTTGCTCTTGGTGAAGTGCCGCTAAAGAGTGGCTGCAGGCTGGCCCATGAACATTTGGAACAGGAACTTGCCGCGCGCGATCGCATTCTTTGCGCCTTAAAGCGCGGCGATTCAGAGGACGCGCTTATGCGCCGCGCTCAGGTCGAGGCAGAGCGGGATGCGCTCTGTGTGCTGCGCGAACGCTATTTTTCCTGACGCATCGATCCTGTTTTCATGCGCAGCAGGAACAGAAATAATCCAACGGAATCCACGATGAAAAGAAGCAGGATCAAGAGTCCGATGAGCGGGACATTGGTGAGAAGCAAAACCGCGAGCGCACCGTACAAAGGTGCTCGCCGATCGGATTCACCCAGTGTTTTTGCAATCATTCGTCCAATCGCGCCTGCGCGCACAGACATACCCACAAGTGCGCTGAGGAGATAGAGCAGCACAATGATCGCCGTAATCGGCCAAAGGCTGAGAAAATGGGCCGTCATGGCGGTGAACAGAAGTGGAATGACGGTCATGGTCAGCCCGGCGAAAAAGATGCGAAGTGGCCGTTCAAACGCGAGTGAAGTTGACGGTGTGCGCCGGCGTGCGATGAAAAATCCGGTGACAAGCAACCAAATGAATAAAAAAGCGGCCAAGACGACGCGAAAACCGTAAACGGCGAGGCTCATCAATCCGCCAAAAGCGAGAGCGGCAAGGGTTTGTCGATGACTGTCGATGATGAAAATCCCTTCGCTCACGACTGCGCCCGGGGCGAGATGGACAACGCCGCCAATGTCGAGGATCACGCCGATCTGCGCGTGGGGGCCAACGGTTACGTTGCCCATAAAAACGGCGACTGTGTTGCTGACCGTGCCGAGTATCGTGACAGAGTGGCCAATCGCGAGTACAGCATCGACGTTTTGTGATGGAGATACGGTCAAGCTGTTCGTGTTGGCGTTGTGATTCAGACTGCTCGCATGCGCGGGACGCAACGGCAAGAGACACACGAAAAAGATGCTGATCAAGGCGAGTGCAAGCTTTACTGCGCGAAAATGGTGTGTGGCGTGAAAAACGGTACGCTTCATGTCGATACCCGGACAAGCCGCACGGCAAAGAGGGTGAGCAGAGCGCAAAAAGCTATGAGCGCAAAATCTCCGAGCAGCGGAAGTGCGCCAGATTTTAGCGCGAGCGCGTGTGGCGCAATGGTCATCACGGACGTTGTCACACGCCAGTATGGGCTCATGAGAAAGGCGATGAAAAGCGCGAGCGGAGAAAGAAATCCGACGGCGCTGATCCAAGCTGTCATGCGAACAGCGCGCTGTGTTCGGCGACTGAGCCTGGTTTGCAGTGCGCTGACCAGTTGTTCGATCCACGCCTCGTCTGGTGCTTCTTCAAACGCCGCAAGGAGATGTGATTTTACGGGATCCTCAAGTTTTGTAAGCGTACTTTCCCGACGTTCAGGAATTCGAATGTTCAATCGCTCACATCCTGTCATCAGTCGTTATATTGGGTACCCAACTGTCTTTCAAGCGCTTTTCGCGCATAGGCGAGACGAGATTTCACGGTGCCAAGTGGAAGTTGCAGCATGGCGCTGATTTCTTTGTAATCATACCCGTCCCGTTCACGCAAGAGCAAAATTGCGCGATGTTCCGGGCTTAGTTCTGCCAGCGCCTCCCGCAAGGCAAGGCGATCGCTTGCGTCTGTGTAGCGCGCCTCTGTTTCAGGAAGGCGTTCCTGCACTTCTTCACGGGCTTGGCGCCGTGCCCGTCTTCGGCTCAGATCAATTGCGGTTCGACTCGTCAGAGTGGTCAGCCAGCCGCGATATGCGGCGCTTGTCTCGACGCGGTGCAAGTTTTTAATGACTTTGTACATTGCCTCTGACACAGCATCCTCAGCGTCATGGCGATTTTGCAAAATGCCGTATGCCACAGGGTAGGCGAGGCGCGCAGATGCGCGAATCAAATCGTTGATTGCGTTTTGCTCCCCGCGCATCGCCCATTCCACAAGCTTAAGCAGTGCAGGGTCGTCGTTTTGCGCGCCGTCCACCTCCTTGCGGCTCTATGGTTGAGACGTATGAGCGACCCAACAGGTTCAATGTCAGCATGAAATTGGTAAAAAATGATCGCGTTGAGAAAATGCGCGATTGCAACCTTCCCATGCTCTATGATATAACAGGCAGGCGCGAGTAAGCGAGGCAATCGCCGGTGCAGCACCGAAAGGTCGCACGGGAGGAAAGTCCGAGCTCCACAGGGCGTGGTGCTGGGTAACCCCCAGTGGGAGCAATCCTAAGGAAAGTGCCACAGACATGGAGACCGCCGATGGAAGCAGTGATGCTTCACAGGCAAGGATGCAACGGTGCGGTAAGAGCGCACCAGCGGCGCGGTGACGCGTCGGCTAGGTAAACCCCACCTGGAGCAAGACCGCATAGGAGTGCATTGTGGTGACCCGCCACGCACTCGGGTAGGTTGCTTGAGCGGCGCAGAGATGCGTCGCCTAGATAGATGATTGCCGCCTCGATCCGTGCGAGGCCATGAACTTGATGGCTGACTGAGTACGTGAGGAGACAGAACTCGGCTTATTGCTTGCTCGCGCACTTTCATTTGAAGTGCCCCTTTGATACATACGTTTTTCTCGTGTTGACGACCCATCACACGCAAACGCGGTGAGCGTTGCGCGTATAAAATCGGGAGGTTTCGCGATTGGACAATGAATCAAAACCTCGCTTTATTGAAAATTTCATCACGGATCCGATGGATGTAAAAAAAGCGCTCGACGGAATCAAACGCGCTCAGCGCAGGAGCAAACGCTTTGGAGATCCAGGCGATCGCTTTACACTTTCTGGCCGTATCTTTGAACTGACGGATGTTTATCGACAAGCATTTCGCGATATTTCGGATGAGGATGCGCAGAAAGAAGGCTACGAATCGCTCTCAGCGTATCACCGCCATCTGTCCAATCTGCATTCGAATGCGTCTTTTGAACCGGATCTCATGTTCTTTGTTCACGAATTTCGCGCTCTGTAAGGCTGCTCTTTTGAAGAGCAGTTTTTTTATTCTTAAAGGATTGGGTGAATCGCTTAGATAAATACCCAAACAAAAGATGGATCGCTGAATAAGGTAAGGATGAATACGCACGAGAGGAGGATATCCATGTACGGAGTGTTTGGTGGCTATACGCGCTGGGCCGTCGTGTTTCTAATCATCTTTGTACTGTTTTTCCTGCTCATACCGTCGTATACCACGGTGTGCAACACAGTCCCGACTGTTTGATGACAGCAGTGAGCTGCACTTTGGTGCAGCTCACGTTAATTCACTATATGGAGGTATTCCAAGACTTTCTCGATTGTTATAGAATGAGGGACAGGGTTCAATCATTAGGCTTTGGCCTCAAGGGAGAATGAACACTTGTCGTTTACGCCTAACCGCGAGCAAATGTACCGTCTGATTGCTGAAAATATGACGGATATGATTGGTTTCCTTGATTGTGAGGGAAACTATGTGTACGCCTCTCCCTCCCATCACTTCAGACTAGGGTACCGGGTTGATGAACTTCTTCATAAAAATGCGTTTACATATCTTCATCCAAGCGATCAGGCACGTATCAAAGATCGCTTTTTTATGCTACCCAATCATGCGGATGGCATTGCGACAGATTTTAAATTTAAAAATGCAAACGATGAATATATCCATCTTGAAGTACACGCAAAACCGATCTACGATGCAGGCGAGTGGGTCGGTGTACTCGTAGTCGGGCGAGATGTCACGGAGATCCACAAGGCGTGGGAGTTGGTTCGCATCAACGAGCAGCGCTTTCGCTCGCTGTTTGAGTTCAACCCAAACGCGATTTACGCGATGGATGGAAGCGGTATCTTTACACAGGTCAACCCGGCGACGGAGCGTTTGACCGGCTACACTGCAGAAGAGTTGATTGGCAGTTCTTCGCTCAAATATGTGCATCCTGAGGATCGCGTGACAGCGATTCGAAATTTTCGGCAGGCACTCAAAGGAGTCGCCTCCACCTTTGAGATGGCGACGATTCACAAGTCTGGCTGCAGCATCAAACTCAGCGTGACGTACGTGCCGATGACGATCAATGGGCAAATTCGTGGTGTTTTCGGCATCACCACAGATGTGACCGAAGAAAAGAACGCGAAAGCGCAGGTTGAATTTTTGGCGTATCACGATCCGTTGACGCATCTTTTCAACCGCAGAAGCCTTGATACGCATATAAAAACATGTCTCGCGGCAAGCCTGCCGCACATGGGGGTTGCCGTTTTTATCATTGATCTTGATGAATTCAAAAGGGTGAACGACACGTACGGCCATCACGCAGGCGATGCGTTGATCTGCGGGGTTGCCGAGCGATTGCGAGGGATCGAAAGCAAGCATGTGAGCGCGTTTCGGTTGGGAGGCGATGAGTTTTGTGTCGTTGTATGCAAACTCGCCTCACCAAAAGAGGCACAGTCTTTTGCTGATCATATTCTCGCGGCGCTCTCAGAGAAGATTCTCTATGAGGATTGGACGCTTCGGGTCACCCCGAGCATCGGTTTTGCCTATGCGCCAAAAGATGGACTGCTTCCGGAGACTCTCTTGATTCACGCCGATCACGCCCTCTATACTGCCAAAAGAAATGGGAAAAACCGGGTTGTCGCATATGAGATTGAGTGAGAGATACTGCGCGATCCACGCCACGCGATGAGGGGATTTTGCCATTGGACGAGCGATTGCTTGCCTATCTTCACTGTTATAACATTCGACGCGATTATTTTCTCTGCCATGAATACGGCGAATCGCTGTGGCTTGATTCAGGGCGTCCGGAATTTCTTAAAGGGCTGATTCAGGCGGCGGTTTGTCTCTACCATCTCGAAAACGGAAACGTGCGTGGAGCCTACCCCATGTGGCTGCGCGCAAAAAGGTATGTCCAATCCATCCGCCCCGTTTATGAAGCGATAGACATCGATGCGATGCTGCGCGATACAGGGCGTGTCTTTGACCAAATCCCGCGCGCGCTGTTTGAGCGCGTCGTGTCACCGCAGAGAATCGCAGATCTTCAACTGCCGATCGTGACACTGCGCATCCTCGATCCGGTGCTTTTGGAGCGAGTCAATACGATGACACTTCCTCCGCTTCACGGCGATGAGAGATTGGGAGGAGATGGTCATGACGCGCATCATCTTGCGTGACGGGCGCGTGGCGACAATGGTGGTCGCCACACAGTCGGATGACGACGTGGCGCGTATCCGTTCCCTCTACGAACGGGTATCCCGCGACAGTCTGTACGCGCGCTTTATGCATGCCGTAAAGCATGTGAGTGACGCGATGATACGAAAAATGATCGCAGACGGCGGCGCGCATGGCGTCACCCTCCTTTGCATCGCGCGCGAGGAGACGCTCGCCATGGGCAACTACATGCGCAGCGATGATGCGATGGCAGAAGTTGCGTTTCTCGTCGATGACCAACTGCGCAATATGGGCTTGGGTACGCTGCTTTTGGAACATCTTGCCGAGTACGCCTGGCGGCATGGCATCACGCGGTTTGAGGCGCTTGTGCTTCGGGAAAACACGGCCATGCAGCATGTCTTTCGCCAGAGCGGCTATGCGGTCAAGAGTGACGCAACATTTACAACCATCCGCTATGAACTTCCGCTCGCCTCGACAGAACAGAGTCGTTCTTTGCGCGAGAGTCGCGAGAAAGCGGCGACGGCTCGCTCACTTGCACCGTTTTTCCGCCCCCAGTCCATCGCGCTGATCGGCGCGTCGCGCGACCCTGCGCGCCTTGGTCATCAGCTTTTGCGACACATCTTGTTCTCTGAGTATCAGGGAGCCGTCTTCCCGGTCAATAAGACGGCGTATGCAGTCTCTGGCGTGCGCGCATATCAGGATGTGGAGGCGATCCCTGATCCGATTGACCTTGCGATCCTTGTCGTACCTGCAAAGATGACACTTGCCGTTGTCGCATCGTGCGTTCAAGCAGGCATTCGCGCCATCATGGTCACGTCGTCTGGGTTTGCTGAGACAGACGCGCAGGGCGCAGCGCGCCAAGAAGAGATGGTCGCGCTTGTTCGCAGCGCAGGCGGGCGACTGCTCGGCCCTAACGGAATGGGCGTTGTCAATACAGATCGTGAAATAAACCTGAATGCCAGTTTCTCACCTGTGATGCCAAAGCATGGAGTTCTTTCGATTGCCAGCCACTCCGGAGCGCTTGGTGTCGCGATCTTAGAGTATGCGACACGCATGGGGGTCGGAATCGCTTCGTTTGTGAGCCTTGGCAATCGGGCTGACGTTTCCGGCAATGATCTCCTTCAGTATTGGGAAGATGATCCGCAGACAGAAATGGTCGCACTTTATCTCGAATCATTCGGAAATCCTCGGAAATTTTCGCGGATTGTGCGCAGAATGGCGCAAAAAAAGCCCATCCTCGTCGTTAAAAGCGCGCGTACAGCGGCCGGTGTCTCGCTTTCAGATACGCGCCAGACCACACAGGTCGCCTCGGATGTGCTTGTCGATGCGCTGTTTCGGCAAACAGGCATCATTCGCGTCGACACGCTGCAAGAGATCTTTGACGTCGCCGCACTGCTTTTTACAAAGCGCCTGCCGCGCGGTCGGCGCGTCGCGATCGTGACAAACACGGCGGGAGGTGCCGTGATCGCGGCAGACATGCTAACACGCGAGGGGCTTGAGTTTGTCGGACCGCTTGTCAATCTTGGCTTTGAGGAATTGGCAGACAGCTACCGCGCTGTCGTTCCGCACGTTTTGCGCGATCCATCCGTCGACGCGGTGATTGTGATCTTCACGCCGGTTGGTGTCGCGGATGAGGAGACTGTGCTGCAGGCGATCGGTGAGGCGGTTCATGAGGTCTACGCAGATGCGTCACAGGATGAGCAAAAGCCTGTGGTGGCTAATCTGCTGATGATGGGTGAAGAGAAACAGCGCGCTATCGAGGTGGAAGGTGTCGCCATCCCGATCTATCCATTTCCTGAGCAAGCGGTGCGCGCTCTCTCTAAGGTGGCAGAATACGCGACGAGAAAAGCCGAGAGCCGCGGCTCGATCCCCGAATTTGAAGGATGGGATCACGCGGCGATTCGCGCAGAAGTAATCGCCTGCTCTGCGCGTGCGGATACACTTTGCAAAGAATCTGCGCGCGCGCTCATGAAGCTCTGTGGTGTTGCCCTTGACGATCAGGCGCAGACGGTAGCCGCCGTGTGCTCGGCCGAAGAGAAAGGCAGCGCGTGTGACGAAGATGTTTTTACTCTGCGCGTCACATCTGATCCGCTGTTTGGGTTGTTGATGAGGCTCAAACCTTTGGATGATTATGGTCAATCAGACGCGCTTCCGCGCGATCCGGGCGCGATTCGCATCACGCCGCTCACCGATGTGGACGCGCGTGAACTTTCGTCGTACGCGCTTAAGCAGCGCGTACGTAAGTGTGCCGATCTGTCATCCGCTGGTGCAGACGCGCATCCATCCCGCGCGCTCACAGAGCTTCTCTTGCGCATCTCGACGCTTGTCGACGAGAGCCCAGAGATCAGCGCGCTGACCCTGGGATGTGTCATTGTGCGGCGCGACCGTGTTTTTGTGCAGACAGAGCACATCTGCGTGATGTTTCATCCACGATTAGAGAGAGAGGGGGAAAACGCATGAATCCTGCAAACGATTCCGTTTCCATTTTGCGATCCATGATTAAAGCAAGCAAGCGTCTGGCGGTTCTCACGGGGGCTGGAATGAGCACAGAGTCAGGCATCCCTGACTTTCGCAGCGCCGGTGGATTCTTTGAGGATGCGGCACGCGCGCAGCGCATGTCGGAGTCCTATTATCGGACCTCCCCCGAATCGTTCTGGCCTGAGTACAAAGCCGTTTTTTTGCGCAAAGAATTCCTTGCGGCAAAGCCCAATGATGGCCATCGCGCGCTGGTGGAATTCGAGCGCATGGGAAAAGAGGTAACCATCCTCACGCAGAATGTGGACGGGCTTCACACTGCGGCTGGGAGCACCCGCGTCCTTGAGATGCACGGTAATGTGCACGCTGCGGTTTGTCCGCGCTGCAGCGCGCGCTATTCACTTGCTGAGATTCTGGCGCAAGATGTTCCTCACTGTCACGCCTACACGCTAAAAGGCGGAGACTGCCAAGAAATCCTGCAGCCTGACATCGTTTTATTCGAGCAACCCGTGCGCCACTTCCAGGATGCTTTTTATGCCGTTGCCCGCGCAGATCTGCTTCTTGTCATCGGCAGCAGCCTGACCGTGGAGCCTGTTGCAAGTCTTCCTCAGTACGCTTCGCAAGCGGCAAAGCGCGTCGTGATCAATCTTGAGCCAACCGAGTTTGATGAGCGCGCGGATCTTTGCCTCTATGAGCGGCAAGCTGAAGTGTTTGCGGCGTTGTTGTGAATAGCGCTTCTTTGGAGATTGTGATCGCGCAAGGATGGAAACGCGCTTGACAGATACTCCTCCTATCTTCATCATAGGTAATGCGCAATTATTTTTGCATAGATGTTATATTTGATTGCTATTTTGTGGTTGAGCGAGGTGCATTCATGCAAAACAGACTGAAGGAGATGCGAAAGCGCGCATCGCTTACCCAGGAGGATCTCGCATTGCGCGCAGGCGTTACGCGTCAGGCGCTTAGCGCGATTGAAAAGGGTGCAGTCATTCCAAATACGGCGATTGCGCTTACGCTTGCGCAAATCTTTCAGTGCCGTGTGGAAGACCTTTTTTTTTCTTGATGAGACGCCTTCTTTTTACATGCCAGGCATGCGCGTTGGCGAGCCGCTATTTCTCGCTCGAATTGCCGGACAGACCGTCGTTCACACTGCGCGCCAAGCGGGCAACCGCCGAGTGGATGGGATGCTTTCAAACGCGCGCATCACAGAGACAGATGGTGTATACATACGCGTCGCGGCCACGGCGTACAGCGTTCAACCGGACGAAGCTTTTTTGGTGGCAGGGTGCGACAGTGCGCTTGGACTTTGGGTGCAGGCGATCAATTACGCCGCAGGAAAACCGGTTGCGTTTTGGATCAATTGCGACAATCAGACAGCGCTTAAGTATCTCAGAGAAAAAAAGGTGCATGCCGCCGCAACGCATTTCGGTCTGCACTTTCCTTTTGAAGATGATCCAGGGGTCATAAAGACGCGCCTTCAATTCACGCGCTATCGACTTGGATTCGGTTTTGCGGGTGATCGCTTCGCGGCGCCTGACGCAGAGCGTATCAAAAGGATGCGTCTGGTCAATCGCCCACGTGGTGCAGGCGCGCGGCTTGCGCTTGACCGGTGGACACTTGAAAATGGCGTGCGTGCGGATGAACTCGCGGGGTATGATGTAGAGCTTCCTTCTCACGCGCATGTCGCAGAAGCGGTGGCGTGTCGGTTTGCAGATCTTGGCGTCATGCCGGAACCGGAAGCAACTGCTTGCAAGCTCGACTTTGTTTCATTAAGCGAGGATGCCTCCGTGTTGTCTTTTGCGGTGGATCCCGCGCATCCGGTCGTTGCAAATGCCCTGCAGACCCTTTTTTCCGACGCTTTTTTGACGCTTCTAAAGACCAGCGGCCCGTACGATGTGTCCGCTGTGGGACAAACACTGCCATAACCAGTGTCCGTGCCATTTGTGGGTAATAAAGAAGAGGGGTGCATCATGAAACCTATTTCAAGAAAAGGCGCACAGCGCATTCGTTTTACATTCTTTACGATCGCCTCTGTGTCACTCGTAGCCGGGGCACTCAGCGCAACCCACGCGTTTGGCGCCCCAAAAAACGCTGCGCAGCCAAAACCCGCTCCCCGCCGTGCGGCGCCTGCTGTCACACACACGCCGCTTAGTGTGTACTACGCAGGTTCGATGACACAGGTCATGGAGCAGGCGATCGGACCGCAGTTTGACAAGATGACAGGAGATACGTATCAAGGCAAAGGGATGGGATCGGTCGCGCTCGCCCAGATGATGAGAAGCGGACTGGGTCAGCCTGATGTATTCATCAGTGCCGCGCCTTCTGTCAACACATCGCTGCTCATGGGAAAGGCGAATCACAATCTGGAGACATGGTACATCACGCTTGCAAAGGATCAACTCGTCATCGCCTACAACTCGACAAGCCGTTACGCCAAAGACCTTCGACTCGCAGCGCTGCATCGCTTGCCGTGGTACAAAGTTCTCGAGCAAAAAGGGTTTCGCCTCGGCCGTACCGACCCGAAGATCGACCCCAAAGGCGTCATGACGGTTGAAATGCTCCAACTAGCACAGCGGTACTACCACAACAACACGCTCTCTTCGCGCATCATCGGCAGCATCGAGAATCCGCAGCAGATCTTCCCTGAAGAGGCGCTTCTCGCACAGCTAAAAACAGGGCAAGTCGATGCAGCGATCGCCTTTTTGCATGAGGCAAAAGAGTGGCGTGTCCCTTACATCACACTGCCAAATGCAATCAATCTCGGCGATCCGGCAGAAGCTGCATTCTATCGTAACGCGACATTCACACAAAAAGGGAAGACGACACACGCAGAACCGATCGTGTTCACGATTTCCATTCCGAACAATGCCCGACATAAAGCGGCGGCGATTGCTTTTGTCAACGACATGCTCTCAGGACCCGCGAGCAAAATCCTTTTGCGGGAAGGGTTTACAGCGATGCCTCATACGGCGTATGGACTTCGTTCAGCGATCCCAGCCCTGTTGAAAAAAGACTTGGCGCCTTCTACGGGCAGTGTCCGCGCGTAACGAAACGTGAAAAAACGCGCACCCATGTATTGGCTTTTGCTGATCATTCCGTTCAGTTTTATCCTTGCGCCGCTCTACGCACTGTTTGTCTCGCGTCACGCCCTGTCGTTTCAAGGCTTGTTTTCAGATCCCGCGTTTTTACCGGCGCTTCTGATGTCTTTGCAGACGGCGTCGATCACGACACTCTGTACGATGCTCTTTGGGATTCCCGCGAGTTTTGCGCTTTCCCGCCTACCGCGCCTGATCCATCAGACGCTAAACGGATTTCTCCTCATCCCGTTGATCATTCCTTCGCTGATCGGCGGGATGGCGGAACTTACCCTGTACGGTCCAAACACGCCGCTTGGCGCTTGGTTTACTACGTTTGGTGTATCTCTAACGGGAAGCAGCGTAGGGGTCGTTTTTGCGCAACTTTTTGTCGCGAGTCCTTTTCTCATTTTGAATGTCTCACAGGCGATGCGCGAAGTGCCAAAAGAATACCTTGAAGCGACACAGACGCTTGGCGGCGATTCCTGGATCAATTTCTGGTATGTCGTGTTGCCCCTTTGCAAAGAGGCAATCGGTGTTGGGGCCATCCTGACCTTTGCACGGGCCGTCGGTGAATTCGGGGCGACGCTCATGATGGCGTATCACCCCTATACCTTGCCGATCTATGCGTGGGTCTCGTTTATTTCCGGAGGTCTTGCGCAAATCATTCCGCTCTCGGTGTTACTGATCGGTATGGGGGTCTTGGTAAGCATTTTGGCATCCCTGATCCAACGGGTCGTCCGCTCAGGCATGATGTGATTGTGTCACAAAATGTTGAGGGGATCGTCGCTTGCGCACAAATTCAAATCATAGACTGCGTCTGCCCCCCATTTCATTTACCAAGGCAGGGTGGAATTCCATGTCATATATTCAATGAGCACAAGGCTTGCCAGACCGATCGTCATGAGAATAAGCAGGGACAAGACGATGGAAGAGACGCGTTCTTTTTTCCACAAGTAGGGAACGACAGGTCCTGAGAAGATCAGTACAAGCAACATCGGCAGATAGAATCGCAAAAAGAGAATCATAACGGGGTACCACCTATTTCTATTCTGTCGTATTGAAGGGTGCGCGCTGCTTTCCGAATGAATTCATCAGCAAGTGATAGTGCACTGTGAATTTCGCACGGTCGAATTTTTCTGTAAATCTGAATGCTTTCCATCCTTGTTCTGTGAGAAATTTCGTCTTCAAGGCGCCAGAGAATCCGAAGATGTCGCCGTGAAATTCTGTCTGGCAGCGATGCAAGAGATCGTATGTATCTTTTTCAAAATGTCTCTCAAGCCCGCGTTCGAGAATGCGCGTATTGTGCGCATTTTGCACAAAGTCGACGCCTGCGTTTGTCCCAATGAGCGTGGCCTGTAGTGGGACATTGATGATGAGATGCAACTGGTTCTTGTCGAGATGCGCCGCTACGTCTGGCGAATAATACTGTTTGATCATGACAGCATCGCGCGCGCCGTGTCTGACGGGGTCGTCAAAACTCTTGATAAACTGACCTGCCTGCTTGCGCATGATCGCATAGATGCGCACTTCTGCACCGGTCAGGTGACCCACCCCCATGTTGTTTTGATACACTTCTGCCCCCATCGCTTCAATCGGATTGTCGCCGCGATCCAGTGGTACCTGTCCAGCGAATACGTCATCCTCATTTTTTAGATGGGATGTCTCTTGAAGGGGGGACTTTATCCCGATCAATGGAGTGATCGGAAGTGAATCTCCTGACTCGGTGCGGATAAAAAAATCGTTGAGCGTGGTTTTTGGCACATAGCTTGTATAGGTGACCTGATTGCGCAGGTTTTCCAGGGTGCGCGCGGATGAACTGCCGAGTTTGCTGCGATTTTTATGCATGATTTTTTCGATCGGATCAAGACTTGTAATCACGGCGATATCGCGGCGAAAATCTCGCTCGCGCACCAGTGCCTCCAGAAGTTCCATGGCATCTTCGTGCTTTATCAATTTTTCGGAAAGAAGGATCGCTTTGCACTGCAGGAGTGAGATTTGTCGGTCTGTTGTGATGTTGGCGAGATTTCGCGCGGCGCCAAAGCTTGGAGTGACAAATGTCGCGACGATATTTTTGTTCTGGGTGACGTTTGGGTTTGATCCCTGGATGGAGAGCGGCGCCTCATATTGAAAGGAGATTTGTATGTTGTTTTTTTGCGGCGCCTCGTCTACACCGATGATGCTGACAAACGTGAGGTCTTCCAGTTCATGGTTGTCCCAGCACCCTGACAGTACAAGGGATGAAGCGAGAAGAAAAGACATGCAAAGGGTGCGGTAAAGATTGCGCGGGGGATTTTGGCTATGCAGTGCGCGCACGTTTTCGGCCTCCTTTTTTAGTCGTGCGTTTGTCGTGACCCTCATGGTCTGGAGCTTCTGGTTTTTCGTGACGACGTCGAATCAGACTGACGATTCCGACGAGCAGTGCGAACCCGCCGTAAATGGGGATACTCCGCTGCTGAAGCCAGACATCTTTAAAGTCAATGGTCGCCTCGAGGCTTGGCGGCACAAACGATCCGAGATAGATCAAAAACCCGGTCGTGATGAGGAAGCGCCGATAGTTTTTGGAGTTGCACACCTCGGCGAGTTGCAGGCTGATCACAAGCAGAAAGATGGCCATGCGAAACAGAGAGATCGGAAGCCAGGACAAGGCGAAAATCGCCTCAATGTGTTGAAAAAAGCGGCCGAAGTAAAGAAGTTTTCCCACTTCGATAAAAAGATAGTAGAGGTGATCGTTTGACGGGTAAGGCAACACGAACTGCGTGACGTAAAGCCCCATGACGATGATGGCTACGGCGAATCCATACCCCCAGAGCAGACCGCGCTTAAACTGCGCGTAGGTGCGCAGAAATGGGCGCAGCATAAAAAATAGGATGATCTCTCCAAAGTAACCAGCGTGCAGTACGCTCTGCTTTGCGAGTGTGCCGATCCCGGGTCCCAAAGGCGGGAAAAAATGGTTTATGTCCCACTGCGGTATAGTCAGGAACATGAGAATGAGCAGTGTCGTGATGACCACGACATAGGTGATCAGCGTTGCGCGCGCCAGCACCTCGATCCCAAAATAGGCGCACACCAGCATGAAGAGCAGATAGACATAGTCAATGATCGTGGGCGGCGTTTGCGGCAAAAAGACGAGCTGCACTTGCTCAACGTCTGCGCGCATGCTCACGCAAGCGTCGAGATAGAGCAGCACAAGAGACGAGGCGCCGATGAGCGTGCCCAAAACGTTCCCAAGGTTTTTTTTTGCCAGGCTGACAAAGCTGTCGTCTGGTTTTGCCGCAATAAATAGCGGCAAAACGATGAGAAACATGACAATGGCCGACAAGATGCCAAGCAGGCCGGCTGCCGAGTGGCCGTAGTGCACGAGAATGACAAAAAAAGGATTGAGCGCTTTGCTCAGGATGACGACGGCGACGATGGCCGCCAAATGCAAATTGCTGATACGACCCTCTTGGATCATGCGGAAGAACCCCCACTCGCGTCGGCTGACCCTGCTTGAGATGTGTCTGCCGTCGAGGATGTACTCGCTGTCGCTGACTCGCTTGAGAGTGTTTTTTCAGACGATCTGTCAGCGCCGCCTGACCCCAGCTTGCGGGGGGTGCGCCTGGTCCGCCAAGGGCGGGCAGATGGCGCCTGTTCTGCGTTTTGTTCGGCGGTCTGTTCGTCTTTCTTTTCTTCTATCGCAGGTGAATCTGTGTCAGCCGCCGGGCGATTTGGATCAGCTTTTTCGACGGTTTGTGGCACCATCCTGTCCGCTTTTTGCGAGGCGGCGTTTAGGGTGGGACGACTGCGCAGCGACCCTGGGAGATCGTCGTACTTGATAATCTGCTTTCGAAAAACTCCTTCTTCCTTCGGTCGATATGGGGAAAGCGGCGTAAGGTAGGGGACACCAAAAGACTGCATGGATGCGACATAAATGAGCAGTAGAAGCAGCGCGCACCCCAGGCCAAACAGGCCAAAAATCCAACTGGCGAATGTGAACATAAATCGCAAATAGCGCAGAGAGAAGTTGAGTTCAAGATTGGGTACGGCAAATGAACCAAGACCTGTGATCGAAATCAGGATGACGACAATCGGTGTCACAAGGTCTGCCTGTACGGCGGACTGACCGAGAATAAGCGCGCCGACAATGCCGATCGTAGGTCCTATCACTTTTGGCACGCGCAAAGACGCTTCGCGGATCAGTTCGAAGCTGAGTTCTAGAACCATCACCTCAATGATCGTCGGAAACGGGATGTTTTGTCGCGATGAATAGATCGTTAGAAGAAGATCAGACGGGATCATCTCTTGCTGAAAATTCACAAGTGAAACATAGAGGCCGGGTAGCAGCAGTGCACAAAAAATGGAGATGACGCGCAAGACTCGCAGGAAATTGACAAACCAGAAACGCTGATACAAGTCGTCAGATGTCTCCATTTGCATAAGTAAGGTTGACGGAGCCAAAAGTCCCAGAGGTTTATTCTCAACGATCAGCGCGACGCAGCCGCGATAGAGATAGCGTGCGATAAAGTCAGGGCGTTCGCTATAGATGGTGGTCGGCAAGATCGAGTACGGGTGGTCCTCGATTAACTGCATGACCATTCCGACTGCATCGTGTGGAATGTGCCCGATGTTGTCGAGACGTCGATTGACTTCCGCGACGAGATCAAGATTGGTTAGACCAGCGAGGTACATGACGCAGACACGCGTCGAGCCAATGTCTTGCAACGCTTTGACTTGAAGGATGAGCTCTTTGCAGTGCACCACACGGCGCATGACAGACATGTTGTAGTTCAGGTCTTCTGTAAACGCTTCCTGGGGTCCTCGTATGATGGATTCATTGACGGGCTGGCCGATCTCGCGCGCTTTGAGTTCGGCAAATGAACATGTCAACACTTCGGAAAAACCCATGAACAATAGAATTTTTCCGGCGATCACCTGATCGGGCAGGCCGCTCATCTCGCTGGAAAGAGACCAATTGGCGCACGGCAGCAGATGCGCGAGTGTGGTCATGTCTGAGAGCGGTTCGTGGATGTGTGAAAAGACTTGCAGGATGAATTGTTCGATAGCAGGTTCCTTGACGGTGACGCCTGAGTACACGAGGAGCACGCGCTGATGGGCGGCTGTAAAGTGCTCTGCGAATACCATGTCTGCGTTGCGGTCTGCGTGCAGGAGTTTTCTGATATACGACTCCTGCTCAGCGAGCGATGCGGGCAGGAGATGCTTGTGGTGAGTACGCTTTGCATCATTTCTGGCATCGTCTTCTGCCGTGATGCGTTTTTCACGGCGCTCGCCCACACTCTCATAGGGCTGACTCGGGTCCTCCGCATCTTTGGCCGCGTTGTCACTTGGTTGATTATGCTGATCTGCGGCTTGGTCTTGACGAATGCCAAACGCTTTGGCGAGGTCTTTTTCTATGACCGTCTTATCAACGTGACTGATTTTTTGAGAACCTTCGTCCGATTGATTGCGTGGTTCTTTGTTTTGAGAAGTCTTGTTGTCACTCATCGTTTCACTGTAGCTTGTATCTTCGGAGCCTTCTCGTCCATATGCGCTCGGACTGAGGCTAAAACGTCCGCGATAGGGAGCAGGTCCTTCGGAGAGATTGATGATCCAGGCAAGCACGTGGACGAGTCGCTGTTTGAACATCGCGCATCCCTCCACCGCATGATGTGCCGACGGATCCTCGTCGACATTCACACGGTAGAGTTTTCCGATGAAGGGGATTTTATGCTTTGCAAAGCATGATCACGGAGGCGATGGCGTGACTGTGGTTGTGGGTGATGCTGAGGGTGATGCTTGATACGCAAAGCGATGTGGCGACGTCAAGCGCGTTTTTGTGAAGCGTCAATCGCGGGGCCCCACTTTTTTCAGGTGTAACCTCGATGTCAAGATAGCGAATCGAAGTGCGTCTTTCGGTGCTGTAGAGTGCCTTTATGGCGGCCTCCTTTGCGGCAAAGCGGCCGGCAAACCATTCCATCTGACGTTTCTCTGAGAAGGTGTCTGCGTGTGTCATTTCCTGAGGCGTAAAAAGACGCGCGAGCCTTCGCCGGTGATCGAGAAATCGTTTCAGGCGATCGATCTCAATCGAATCAATCCCGTGCAAAAGATGCATGAACCGCGTCACTCCTTCCCCGCAAAAAAATCGGCCACTGTGTGTTATTGGTGACGAAATAAAAAGGCTACACGAATTCGCGTAGCCTTTTACAGGTGGTGCGGTCGAGAGGACTTGAACCTCCACGCCCTGACGGGCACAAGAACCTGAATCTTGCGCGTCTGCCAATTCCGCCACGACCGCATGTCAATTGCCTACTTAATTTACCACAGATTTTGGTGCAATGCAATGCGTCCGGCCTTTCTTATGCCTCAATCCTCGCTATGCATGGTGCAGCGCGGAAGTCGAATCTCGATCTGCGTTCCGACTCCAAGCTCGCTGCTGATGTGAAGTGTCCCGTTGTGCGCCTCAAGGATTTGCTGGCATACCGCGAGTCCAAGACCTGTCCCGGTGCTTTTGGTTGTATAGAATGGTTCGCCAAGACGCGCGAGGTCAGCAGGCTTTATGCCAATGCCGTTGTCTGAGACGATGATCACAACCTGCTCCATTTCTTCGCGAATCGCAAGTGTAATGTGTCCACCGTCGTGAAGCGCTTCCAGACTGTTTTTCATGATGTTGATCATGACTTGGCGCAGATGTTGCTCATCGCCGTAGACGCACGGCGAGGTGTCAGGGAAGTAACTAAATATGTCGACGCGTTCAAGCAACGCCTGCGGAGTCATAAGGTGTATCATTTCGCGAAGAAATGGGATGAGTGAGATGTGGCGAGCGTCTCCGCGCGTGGGCTTTGCGAGCAACAAGAGTTCTTCGACAATTGCGTTGATGTGTTCAATTTCTTGTTTCATGATGGCAGTATAGCGATGAATGGATTCCTCGCTCGCCAAATCCATCAGTTCGAGGAAGCCGCGCAATGTCGTCAGTGGGTTGCGTATTTCGTGCGCAATGCCTGCGGCCATTTGGCCGACGGCCGAGAGGCGATCGGCTTTGCGCACGGCCTCCTCTGCGTTCAAGCGTGCCGTGATGTCACGCGATATGCTAAGCACCGTCGCGCTTTCCCCGTCTTGCGCAGGGGGAATAAGGACTGCCTGAATCTCCAGGATGACGACACGGTTTTGCGCGTCAAGAAAGCGGAGGGTGCGCCTTCGACTCACTCCTGATTGCAAAAGATACTGCCAGCCTTCGAGCAGTTCCTCGCGATCGTCTGGATGGATATAGTCAAAGAGCGTAGTCTGTTTCATCCTGTCAATTGAGTAACCAAGGAGCACCTTGTGTGAAGGCGACAGGATGAGGGCGCGTCCTTCCAGGTCAAACACGGCGATCAGGTCGGAGCTGTATGCGATGATGTTTTCCAGTTTGCGGTGGACTGCAGCCAGTTCTTGCTGCATTGCGGCAAGATCCGTAATGTCTTGAAACGTTCCCAAAAGATAGGTGGGTTCCCCGTTTTCATCAACGACGATCTCGCCGCGCGTATGTCCGTAACAAATGGTTCCGTCTGGGCGGATGATGCGATAGTGGTTGTCATAGTTTTCTTTGTTTCTTACGGCTTGCAGCAATCTTTTGCTGCCGTTTTCTGCATCGGCTGGGTGCATCATGGCAATCACAGACTGGAGTGACGGTTGAAAGGTCAGGGGATCGACTCCGAAGATTTCATAGAGTTCAGGGGACCAGTAGAGCATGTTGTACTCTTTTAAGTGAATGCGATAGGAGCCGAGTTTGGCGATGCGTTTGATGTCTTGATACGATTTTATGGTATGGCTGATATTCGATTTGAGGAGGCGTGTTTGCCTGCGAAAATGGAGTGTCTGAAAAAGGATAAAAGAAAACAATCCTGTCCCAAAAATGGTGAGAAGCAGTGTTTGTGTAAGTGTCATGGTGTAACCTCTCGTGACCGCGATTCTTTGGGGTAATCGTTATGTATGATCTATCAATTCGCATCGCATCGTGCGATTTCCTTCTTTATTGATTCAGCTTTCGCATATTTTTTTCCAATAAGGTGCATCCTAGCGTGTTGTTTTACGACGTGAACAATTCTTGATTCTAACGGTGAAGTGGGTTTGTCTTGATGCCAGAACGGATGGAACTTGTCGCAACCGTTTGCGATCCCTTTCAGGGTTTGATGACCCGCACACATCGCTTGCGTGATCAACTGCAAAAACGGGGATTTGAAGTCGAGATTTTGCGCGATCCGCACCGTTTTGGGCGGGCGGCGATGAAGCATGTGCATGTTGTTGATGTGGCGCGGCGCATCGAAGAGAATCTTGCGTTTCCGCAAGGACCTTACAGCGCAGGATTTAGTCGCATGGTTGCGCTGCCGGGCGATGCGCTCCTGCGAAAACGGTTGCAGGAGGCGCTCAGGCGCGCGCGCGCAATTCTCGCTTCCAATCTGAAGTTGGCTGCGTTTGCAAAGGATGCTGCCCCGCAAGTTCCTCTCTTTTGGGTGAGGGATGGATTTGCACCTTTTTCGCTCAGCGCAAGTCAGGAGATTGCGGATCGCACGCGGATTCTCTCGGCGTTATACGAGCACCGCTTGCTTTTTGCGGGAACGCTGCGCGCAAAAGAGCCACTGTTGAGATTTGCGAGATTGATAGCGATGCTTCGACGATCTGGCGCGCGCGTGCAGGGAATCGTGGCAGGTCCGCTTGAAACACCGGCGGCTGTGGCAAATTTACGCTCGCTGAGTCATGACCTGATTGACTATGTGGGGGCGTGGGACCGGGATGACATTCCTGTGTTGATCCGTGCCTGTGACGCCACAGTGCAGGTGGAGGACGGGTGGAGCCTTAGTGCGCTTGCGCATGAGGCGGCACGCATCGGCGCCCCGCTTTTGCTTGAGCGCTCTGTCGCGTGTCTTGCCACGGGGAGCGAAATGGCAGAGGCGCTTTTGCAGACGGATCGGATCTGTCACACACAGCCTCTTCTCGCGTTGTGCAAACAGGCGCTCGATGCGCTGTCGGATGAACCTTTGGGGGAGGCGTTTGGGTTTTTCAATCAAGGTGAAGGCATGCGGTTTTCGCAGATGGATGAAGTGAATGCCCTGATTTCCGTGTGCGATTTAACATTATCTTAATGCGGATTTCGTTGACGTTAAAATGCGTGTACGATAGAGTAAAACGGGATCTTTGATGAGGAGGGGTTGTATGAACTGGTATGTTGCAGGCGCCAGTTTTCTTGGCACGGCGGTCGAGTTCGTCGAAGCCCTTACGATCGTTCTTGCAGTCACGCTGACGAAAGGGGCGCGCACGGCGTTTTTGGGTGCGGGGCTTGCCACGCTATCGCTCGTCATTCTCGTTTTTATATTTGGCTACCCACTTCTTCACGCTGTTCAACTGGGTGTCGTACAATTTATTGTGGGACTGCTTATGTTGATGTTTGGCATGCGCTGGTTGCGCAAGGCGATTTTGCGCTACAGTGGCTATAAGGCGCTTCACGACGAGGGTGAAGCGTTTGCAGAAGAGCTTGAGCGGCAAAAGGCAAATCACACAGCAACGGAGAAGGCAATCGATGGATTCGGTGCGCTCACGGCGTTTAACGGTGTCTTTCTTGAGGGTCTCGAATCGGTATTCATCGTTATCACAGTCGCCTCGCGGCAAAAAGTCTGGGTTCGGCGATTGGTGGCAGCCTTGTGGCGCTTCTGCTCGTCGTAGCTGCGGGTGTCATTTTCCGCAATCCGCTTCAAGCGGTTCCTGAGAACACGTTGAAGTTCGTCGTTGGCGTCATGCTGAGCGCTTTTGGCACCTTTTGGTCTGGTGAGGGGCTGGGGATTCCGTGGTGGAGCCAAGATGTGTCCATTCTTTTGATCAGCGCATTTTATCTCGTTGCGTCGCTGGTCTTTGTGGCGATGATTCGCCCGCGCAGGGCGCCTTTGCGGTTGCCAGACGCATCTTCGGTTTCGAGGGAGGGTTGAGATGAAAGCGATCCGTGTGGTGTGGGGCCTTATCTATGATGACCCGTGGTTGGTTTCGGCCATCCTCATCGCGCTCCTTTTTGCGCGCCTGTTCACGCTGGCGCCCGGCCTGAGCGCTGTGACAGGCGTTTTGCTCCCAGTCCTTTTGTTTCTTGGCATCGTGGTCAGTGTGCGGCGGGAGATTGCCAAAAAGCGTCGCGCAACTCGTGTATAATAGTGTCTCCAGGGACCAAGGGTGCGATTTTTTTTCGCATCGTGACGTGGATGGAGGCTTTTTAAATGGATTCATTAATCTCGGTCGACGAGGCGCTGCGGCGGCTCATCGACGCGACTCACCCACTTGTAGCGCAAGAGCGGTTGTTAGAGGAAGCATTGGGACTTGTCACGGCAGAGTCGGTTCGCGCGCGAACCGACTTTCCTCCGTTTGCTCGCGCCATGCTCGATGGATTTGCGGTGCGCGCAGACGATGTCGTCGGGGCGACCAGGGAATCGCCGCGGACGCTGCGTGTACTTGGAACGGTTGGCGCGGGCGCTCAGGCAACGAGCGCGATTGGGCGCAATGAGGCCATGCGTACGATGACAGGAGCTCCCATGGCGCCCGGGTCAGATGCGCTGTTGCGCATTGAATACGCGCAGGAGTTTGTCGAACAGGGTGAGCGGTTTGTACACGTGTACAGGCCTGTTCCAGTCGATGAGGCGGTGCAGCACCGCGGCCACGATCTGCGCGCGGGTGAGGTTGCGCTGTCAGAGGGGACTTTGCTCTTGCCTGCCCAAATCGGCATCCTTGCGTCACACGGATACCGCTCGGTTTCCGTTGTGCGACCGCCGATTGTCTCGATCGTGGCCACGGGAAGCGAACTTCTTGAGCTTTGGGCAGATCCAAACCCATACGCACTTTATAACAGCAATGGTCCAATGCTATCCGCCCTCATCCGTCGCGTCGGCGGCATTCCTCGGGTGATGCCTTCTGTGGGGGATGATCTCGCGATGCAGCAGCGCGTGTTTGCAGATGCGCTGGAAGGGGCGGATGTTCTCGTGACGACGGGAGGCGTATCGGTCGGTGATTTTGATCTGACGCCGTCTGCGCTTGAAGCAATCGGCGTAAAGCGATTGTTTTGGGGCGTATGGATGCGCCCGGGGACGCCTGTGTATGCGGGAATCCGGGGTAAGCAAGTGATCCTCGCGTTTTCAGGCAGTCCATCTGCCGCGCTCGTCAACGCTGTGGTGCTTGGCCTCCCGGTTTTGCGGCGATTGGCGGGTCACAAGGATCCAGTTCCGCAACTTTATGCGCGGGTTAGAGGCGGGGCGCTGCGTCGACGCGTCAAGCACTCCCGTTTTTTTCGAGGACAACTGACACAACGTGACGCGGAGTGGTGGATTGATCTTGACAAAGAGCAGTCAAGCGGTTCTTTTGCCGGATTTGCGTCGGTGACGGGACTAGCCCGCATTGATGCGGACGCGGATGTGACTGACGGTGCGCTTGTTCCAGTGCTCCTCCTGCCCTGAAGTTCAGGTCACTTGGGTGCATCGCGCGTGGTGACGCCAAATCGCCTCGCCAAGACGGGGAAAAAGGGCGCTTCGAGCGCAGATGTGATGAGAATGGCTGCTACGATGCTAAACTCGATCAGCGAGATGCTGGCGAGGTGCAAGGGTTTTAGCAGAAGTACGAGCAGCGCCGGAACGACGCCGGTCTGGCGGTTGACTGCGAGAAATGCATAGTCGCGCCCGCTTAAGGGCGTGTGTTTTTTTGTCAGCAGATAGACACTGAGAACGGAGAGCGGGCGCGCGAAAGCCACGAGGATGAACGCCGCGCTGACGCCCTCGATGTACAAGGTGAGTCGGTGAGGAAAGACGAGCGCCAGGCCGAGGCCGACAAAGACAGTGCTTCGTGTGAGCGTGAGTGCGATGTTCATGCCGCGTGATACGTGATCGGGTGTCTCCTCCTCGCCTTCGCGATGCAAAAGAACGCCTGCGAGAAATGCGGCGAGAAAAGGTGAGGCGCCTGTCAGTTCGCAGAGTCCCCACGCTAAAAAGAAGGTGCTGAGCAACTTTGTGGTAGATGAGCCGAAGAATCTTTTTCGAATCCGTCGCGAGAGAAGTCCGACGGCGACGCCGATGAGTATCGAGAGCAACTCACTGTAGAGCGTGACAAGAAGTGGATGAATGATTGCCGGGAGGGTGAAAGCAGTCTGCCGCGTCCCTGTCTGCAGCGCTGCAAATGCAATGGAGATCGATACGAGCATGGCGCTCATTGGATCATTCAATGCAGACTCTGCAATCAGCGTCTCTTGTATCTCGTCGCGAATCGGAAAACGATCGAGGATTGTGATGAGTACGGCAGGGTCTGTAGCGCAAAAAAGAGCGCCGATAAGCCATGCGGTCTCAAAGGTGACGTGCGTGAGCAGCATAAATAGCAGGGTGAAGGAAGCGGCGGATACTAGCACGCCGAGCGTGGCGAGGTTCAGGATGACCTTTCGCAGTTTGAGAAAGGTGGAGGGTCGAATCTCCGTTCCGCCGTGAAAGATGATCAGGCTGGCCGCGAGTGTCAGTATGGTCGGGTCCTGCCACTGCCTGAGAGCGCCCAATAGTACATCTGTGTAAGGCAGGGGCGCGTGCAGGAGCAGTTGAGCTGCACCTAGGAGCAGGGCAACTTCAGGCAAATGGATGCTGCGATACACCGGTTTTCGCGTGAGCGCGTTTGTGAGAAAACCAAGGCCTGCGATCACAAAGAATCCGAGCAGTATGGGAATCATCTTCATGCGGATCCTCCTGTCGCTTTGCGGGCGTGACAAAATTTTGTATCGTCCATCACGCATATAGAACAAAATGACCTGCATTTGCACAGGTCATTTTGGCGGTTTCAAACAGAGAATAGGTTGGCGGAGAGAGTGGGATTCGAACCCACGAACGGCTCATCACCGTTGCTCGTTTTCAAGACGAGTGCCTTCAACCGCTCGGCCATCTCTCCATGCTTGTGTGGCGCAACTATGCAAGTATAACACAGTTTCATCGATTGGTTCAATACGCCGCAAACCTGCTTTCCTGCGGAGCAATCGCTGTCGATGTGAGTGCAATGTTCCAATGTTACAGCGTATCAATGCGCAGGATGTGGTTCGGTAAAAGCTCGATGACCTGGTGTGCGTCAAAAAGAAACAGTCGCGCGTAGCTGATCTTGCATCGCCCGATCGCTTCACAAACGGCGTAATCGCGCCAGTAGGTTATGCGAACGATCGCGTCACTGCTGATTGCCTCAGCAATCTCGATCTGCAACTCCTCGAGCCGATCCTCGGACAGTTGTGGCAGAGGTGTGCGCTGCCGGGAGCGCTCCATGGTTTCCATGGCACTGCGGTGCTCTGGCAGGACGAGACGCATCGCTGCAAAAATATTTCCATTCGTGATGTTCATGGTGCCCCGCTCCAATGTCCGCCAATTTTTTTGCTGCGCAAAAGAAGCTGACCGGCGGCAGTCAAGCTCGTGGCACGGTAGAGACTTGTCTTTCCATAACGCTCATGAATCAAATCGATTGCGCGATTTAGTTCAACCCGTCTGGGAATGTCCTCAAACAGGGACAGCTGGTCATCGGTGGCCGTCTTCAGATCATCGACGCTGACACTGATCGCGCGGATTCCTTCGCCTGACCAGTGTTGATCGAGCAGCGCAAGCAATGTGGGGTAGATGCTGTGCGCATCATCCCGCGCGGTTGTCAGCGCGCGCGCCCGATAAAATCCCCCTTCAAAGCGCGCATACGTAATGCCTAGTCCCACGCGCCTTCCGCGCTGCCCCGCGCGGCGCAGTCGGTGGCAAACTTCATCAAGCAACTCCAGAATCACCGTCGCCGCCTCATCCCGCTGATAAAAATCCCGCGGCAATGTGACGCGATGGGAGTAGCTTTTGTGCGGTGCATCGTAGGCGTTCGGGTGAATAGGGGAGGGGTCCTCGCCGTGGCTCCAGCGATAGATCACATCGCCCCACGCACCGAAGCGATCACGAAGCGCCCCGCGGGAGATGCGGGACACATCGCCAATCGTCTTTGTGCCAAACTCAAGCTCAAGCACCTGTGCGCGTTTGCGCAATCCCCACATTTTTGAGACAGGCAGATTGTGCAGTGATTCTAGATCTCCGTCAGGCCACCAGACGATACCTCCGGGCGTCTTTTTGGCGACGTTGTTTGCTACTTTGGCCATCCACTTGTTTGGGGCGAGCCCGATCCGGCAGCGGACGCGAAACTGATCCCAGATCGCTTGTTGCAGTGACCGCGCTGCCGCGACTGGATCGCCAAACAGCGCGGAGGGGTGGGGAAAGGCGAAAAAACTCTCATCGACGCTGAACTGCTCTTGTAGCGGAAAGTATTCTCGTATGGTCTGCTGAATGCGCGTGCTCGTCTCGATATAGAGTTGCATGCGCGGCGCGGCGACGACTAATTCGGGTACAAGGCGCAACGCCTCGCCGAGGCGCATGGCGGTAGTGATCCCGCGGGTTTTGGCGGGTGGCGTTGCGGCGAGGATAATCCCACTGCGCCGGGCCGGGTCTCCGGCTACGACGAGCAGGGGATCGCTGTCATCGCGCTCCATTCGCCGGGCAACAGTAAACTCAGGGCGCGATGCCACCTCGCACGAAGCATAAAAACTCTGCATATCCACCAATCCGTAAATGAGCGTCATAGGAAATGTGGGACATCCATCTCGAGTTCTGCCTCGAGCATCGCCTTCATGTAGATCGCGCGCGTCTGCCGGTTGGCGTAAGTAAAACAGACCGTGACGCTCCAGGCGTCTTCCTCAGTGGAAAGAATACGCAGATTGTGTGCCTCAAGAAGGCGCAACAAGTGACGCGCCTCTTCGGGAGAACGTCTTTGGCAGAGCAAGTATTCGCGCACGGCAGCCGTAGGTTTTGCCATATTGGAGCCTCCGAATTAGAACGTGTGTTCGATAACCTGATTATAATCGTAGTGTTTTAAAAAAGCAAACATACGTTCGGATTTTGATGAGTACAAGAAAAAGTGGAAAGAATGACTGGGAATGTGTGATGTGCAATAGCGTTTGCTCTGCGAGAATTGGTAGAATGAGGCGATAATGGCACTCGGCGGCAAAGGCGGAGTATGAAATGACGCGAGAACAACGTAAATGGCAGCATGTGGAATTGGCGCTTCGCGCGGGCGCGCGACCAGCGACCTCTGATTTTGACGATGTGCGGCTTGTTCATCGATCGCTTCCCGAGACTGCGGTAGAAGATGTGAGACTTGACACGATGCTTGGCGGGCTTGCGCTCTCTCATCCGCTTTTGATTAACGCGATGACGGGCGGTTCCACACGGACGGGAGAGGTCAACCGCGAGTTGGCGCAAGCGGCCGCAGAAACGGGCGCGGCGATGGCTGTCGGATCCCAGCACGCGGCACTTGTGAACGGACAGCTGCAAGCGTCGTTTCGCATTGTGCGAGAGACGAATCCGCATGGGGTGATTTTTGCAAACGTGGGCGCTGATGTATCGCTTTATGACATGGAGCGCGCTGTCGAGATGATTCAAGCGGATGCGCTCCAGATTCATCTGAATGTCCCGCAGGAACTCATCATGCCAGAGGGAGATCGCTCTTTTCGCGGGTATTTGCATACGATCGAGCAGGCGGCAACCCGTCTTTCTGTTCCGGTCATCGTCAAAGAAGTGGGTTTTGGCATGGCGCGTGAGACGTATCGCCAATTGGTTGATGCAGGGGTGCGCATCGTTGACGTAGGCGGACGCGGCGGCACCAATTTCGCATGGATCGAGCGGGAACGGCGTGGTGATGGAAGATATGCCTATCTGAGCGACCACGGACAAAGTACACTCGTATCACTGCTTGAGTGGCAGTCGCTGCAACCATCCCTTGCGTGCGTCGCCTCAGGGGGAATCCGCCACGCCCTTGACATGGTTAAAGCGCTCGCGCTTGGCGCCGCGGCCGTCGGGGTATCCGGCATAGCGCTTCGCGCGGTGCGTGAGGGAGGAGCCGCGCAACTGATTGAGATGATCCGTCGGGAACTTGACGAAATGCGTGTGCTCATGACCCTCTTTGGCGCTGATCATCTGCGTGATTTGCAGCGCGTTCCCCTCGTAGTGCGAGGCGAGGCGCGGGCTTGGTGTGTCGATCGCGGGATAGATCTTTCGTCACTCGCGCAGCGAGCTGATATGTAGTGTGATCAAAAAAGCGCCGCAAGTGTGGGACAACATGCCCGCCACTTTGGCGCTAGATTCCTGACATCAAACAGTCTATTGCGTCTAAAAACAAAACCCGCCTCAATAGGAGATCCTGAGGATGTGGTTTTTACTGCACGTCACGCGCGCAGATGCATGGATAGTTCCGTCAAGCCTTCGCTGATGGTCGTCAATTCTGTAACAGCTGAGGCGAGTTCGCCGGCGCTTGTCGACTGGCGCTGCACTTGTTCAAGCATTGATTCAATCTCGCGATTCATGCTGGTTATCTCTGCCATCAAATGGTTCATGGATGTCTCGATCAGGCGCGTCGAGGTGCGCGCGCGCTCCGATAGTTTGCGAATCTCCTCTGCGACAACGCCAAACCCTTTTCCAGCCTCCCCGGCACGCGCCGCTTCAATCGCTGCGTTTAATCCGAGCAAGTGTGTCTGTGCGGCCACGTCGCCAATCACCCCGGTCATCTGCACGGTCTGCATCCGCTCGGACTCAATGGCCTGCGCACGTTTGACAAGCACTTCGGTTGCCGAGCGAACCACGTGTGCCCCTTGCGCAAATGTGTCAGTCATCGCAGAGAGTTCTTCGGTCATCGCATTCATTTGGCTGGCTGTTTGCTGTAAGGTTTCTTTTGTGACTGTATCCGCAAAAATGCACATTGCGCCAACGACGCGTCCGTCTTCGATAAGCGGAACGCCGATTCCTTGGTAGGGAACGCCGCCTGTTAACGCTTTGTTTCCGTTGCGCGTGACTACATTACCTGTCTGAACGGTTTCTTTTCCAATACTTCCGTCAAGAAAGAGACGCCCCGCGTCAAAGACTTCAAGGAAAAAATTTTGCCCTGGAATCGAATAAACGTAGCCTTCACAGTCGGTGACGACAAACTGTGCGTGCGGAAAAAAATTGTGAAGCGCTGGTGCTAATGCAATGACTTGATCTTGGATACTCATCGTCGCGGTTTCCTATTCCTTATCCTGGTATTGGCTTTTAAGTGCATCAATCACGCTTGGGTCAGCAAGCGTTGTCGTGTCGCCAAGCGCTCTTCCTTCGGCGATATCGCGCAGCAGGCGGCGCATGATTTTGGCGCTTCTTGTTTTGGGAAGCTCCGCTGTGAACAGAATTTCTTCGGGACGCGCCATTGCGCCAATCTGAATGACAACATGCTGTTTGAGCTCTGCAATCAACTCAGGTGTCGCTTCGACACCTTCTTTTAGCGTGACGAACGCGGTGATGGCCTGGCCTTTGATTTCGTGCGCGCGTCCAATGACGGCCGCTTCAGCCACAGATTTGTGATCGACCAGAGCGCTTTCTACTTCCATCGTTCCAATGCGGTGGCCGGAAACGTTGATTACGTCATCGATTCGACCAAGAATCCAGATGTAGCTGTCCTCGTCAAGATGTGCGCCGTCACCGGGGAGATAGATCCCCGGAAATTGTCCGAAATAGGTTTTTGCGAAGCGTTCATCATCGCGCCAAATCGTGCGAAGCATGGATGGCCAAGGTTTTGTGATCACGAGATAGCCCCCGCTGCCAGGGCTTACGGCCTGACCGTGTTCGTCAAAGACCGCAACAGAGATGCCGGGTACAGGGCGCGTCGCGGATCCGGGTTTTGTTTCGATCAGCCCCGGAAGTGGCGCAATCATCGCGCACCCCGTCTCTGTCTGCCACCACGTGTCAACGATGGGACAGTTGCCATGACCAATGTGTTCGTGATACCACATCCACGCCTCCGGGTTGATCGGTTCGCCGACGGTGCCCATGAGCCGCAGGCTGCTCAAATCGTACGCTGCGGGGTGCTGCGGCCCCCATTTCATAAACGTGCGAATCGAAGTAGGCGCGGTATAAAAAATCGTGACGCCGTAGCGCTCGATGATCTGCCAGAACCGGTCGCGATTGGGAAAATCGGGTGCGCCTTCGTACATGACGACGGTTGCGCCAGCTGTTAGCGGACCGTACACGATATAGGTGTGACCGGTCACCCAGCCAATATCTGCCGTACAAAAGTAAACGTCGTCATCCTTTAAGTCAAATACAGAGCGCATCGACGTATTTGCACCGACCAGATAACCGCCAGTCGTATGCACGATTCCTTTTGGTTTGCCGGTTGTGCCGCTTGTATAAAGAATGTAGAGAATGTCTTCGGCATTCATCGGTTCGCACGGGTAGGGGGAGTTTGGCATCTCGGCCATGAGCTTCTCCCACGCCACATCGCGTCCTTCCGTCATGGACGCGCCGGAAGACGGCCCAACGCGGTTGACCACGACCATCGTTTTGACATTCGTGCCATCGACTGCCGCGTCTGCGTTCGCTTTGAGTGGAATGATGCCTCCGCGTCGGTGGCCTGCGTCCGCTGTGACGAGAACGCTCGCGTCAGCGTCGAGAATGCGGTCACGCAGCGAGGAGGACGAAAATCCTGCGAAGACGATGGTGTGGATCGCGCCAATTTTGGCACAGGCGAGCATGGTGACGGGCAATTCCGGAATCATCGGCAGGTAAATGGCGACGCGGTCGCCTTTTTTGACGCCAAGGGACGAGAGCATGTGAGCGGCGCGATCGACCTCTTTTCCAAGCATGTCGTAGGTGAGAACGCGTCGATCGCCGGGTTCGCCCTCCCACAGGATTGCCGCTTTGTTTTTGCGATAGGTCGTGCGATGGCGGTCAACCGCATTGTATGCGGCGTTTAGTGTTCCGTCAGAAAACCAAGCGGCGTGAGGTGGATTCCACTCGCAAATTTTAGTATATGGCGTAAACCAGTCTAGGTGCTGTGCCTGCTCACTCCAGTATCCCTCAGGGTCTTTGAGCGCGCGCTCATAGATGTCGGGATCGTTAAAGTTTGCATTTTTCTGAAACTCGTCGGAAGGAGCGAATGAGCGAGTTTCCTTTAATAGCGTGTCAAGATGATCGGCGGGCGTACCCATGAGTGATTCCTCCCCAAAAGTGCGTAAGCGATTTCAATGCAAATGGCTAAATCATGAAATTGCTATTGATTATACCATAGGATTGTATAAAAAAACGGGTCAATCTGTGATAAAAAACCTGCTGGATAAATAGAATGCGATCAAACGATTTGTACAAAACGGTGAGATAATTCCTGAATTTAAAGACTATCTTGCAAGAAGAGCAGGCCCCACGCCATCTTTAGTGGGCGGTGAAGAATTTCCCCTTGCTGGGTCTAGAATAAGCGAGGTCACGGGAAAGATACGAAAAATATAATTTCTACTGGAAACCGGCAGGAATCGGCAGTACGCAACGCGAAAAGCCTCCAAAGGGTCCATCCTAAGGAGGCGATGCCACTGTGACGAAACAGTGGGTACGGGAGTTCATCCAGTACTCTTCTAGAATATACGGATTGTCTCAAATGATCAAGCATGCGCGAGATGGACGAAGACAGCCTCAGATTCCTTCGTCTGTGATTTTTACTGTTTTGTTGGCTGGGTTCGCACTGCGAACGCCAAGCATGGAGGACTTAGAGCGGCAGCTTCGCAAGGGGCGATTTCAAAAGCTGCTGCCTCGGCATGCACGCGTTCCTTCCCACGACACGATACGATATGCCCTGCGTCAATGGGACTTGGAGACGCTCACCCAAAGCCATGATCAGATGATCGCCAAATACAAGCGCAACCGAGGTCCGCAAAAGGGAACGTTGGATGGGTGGCGCGTAGTGGCGGTCGATGGGGTGGAACTGTTCAATAACACGTGCCATTCGTGCAAAGATTGCCTGACCCGCTTCCACAAGACCACGGGTGTGACGGAGTACTTTCACCGGGCGGTGATGATGCA
This sequence comes from Ferroacidibacillus organovorans, assembly GCF_001516615.1. Lineage (GTDB taxonomy): Bacteria > Bacillota > Bacilli > Alicyclobacillales > SLC66 > Ferroacidibacillus > Ferroacidibacillus ferrooxidans_B. Next base: position 102,215 of record NZ_LPVJ01000001.1, read on the forward strand.
ACAGGTGGGCGCGGACCCCCACATGATCTATGGTCTCGAGATGTTGCGGCCTGGTGATGGGGCGGATAAGGCCGAAGGGGAGACCACAGCCGCGCAGCGGTTGATCCGTGAGACGATTCGTCGTCATGGACGACTGGCGGATATCGCAGTGTTCGATGCATTGTACGCGAAGGCGTCTGTGATACACGATTGCTTGGATCATGCCATGGACGTGGTGATTCGCATGAAGGAAGAGCGGCGGCTGATCATGCAGGATGCCAAAGGACTCTTTGATACACGGCCCGCCGATTGCGAGTGGGTGGAGCAAAGAAACGGAAAAAACCTTGTGCGAGTGAAGGCATGGGATGAACCAGGTCTGGCGAGTTGGCCACAAGTTCGGATTCCGATGCGGATGGTCAAGGCAGTCTATACGGCCGAGAAGACGGTTGTACAGGGCGGGAAGAGGCAACAGGTCACAGAAATCACGGAACGATGGATGGCGACCACCTGTGATCCGAACGCTGTACCGGCCAAGACGGTGGCGCGAATCATGGCTGCGCGCTGGGATATTGAGAACACTGGGTTCCATGATCTCAAGACGTACTGGCACATGGATCATGCGTATGTACATGAACCCACCGCGATCCGAGCTTGGCTTGGCATCTTGGTGATCACAGTGAATTTGTTCTATACGTTTGTGTACGGCCATTTGCACCACTTCCGGGAGTGGAAGATTCCGTTGACAGAGGTGGTCGAAGAAATGAAGGAACAAATGCGGTGGCTGTCAGCCAACCTTGCACGGCTGCTCTGGGTAGGGGATTAAACGAGAAAATGGTGGCGTCGCCTTCCTTCGACATAGGATGGGTTGGGTACAGTGCGCACCGACGAGTGCGAAAAATGTCGAATTAGCAAAGATCCTGAAGTCTGGTTCTATTTGGCATTCGAATGGTCCCCGTGGTCGACCAACTGGGAAAAAGATGCGTGGGGCCTGCTACCGACCGAAGCCACTATAATTGCTCGTTCAGTAATACAGGGGACATGATGCCAGTTAAGCAAATCTATTGCGGATTCTTAACTTCGATATTTGCTTGTTCATATTGCATTGTTGGTGATTCGAAAACAATTGATTTTGATGGATTTGAACCTATTAGTTCGAATGTGGTAAATAAACCCGATATTCTTCCATGAAACGAAACCTTTCCCAGTTCCTTGCCCACGTCACGCTGAGTGACCGAACGGACAACTTTGTAAAGATGGTTGTTCCAACCCAAGACAGTGCCACTGGGTATGGCGTTTTGAGATTGAGTATGGGTTCCACACCCTGACAATCCCAACAACACAATGATTTGACCAATGAGTTTTTTCATTGTTGTAGCCCTCCATTTCAGTAAATAGACGTTCCATGATGAAAATAGGTTACGTAGTTTAGATTGGGTGCTTAAGAGGTTCTTTTCTGAGGGCAAGTATACAAAAAAGCCGCTCCGAAGTGGGAGTGGCTATCTTCTTGGAATGTGCTTTTGTGGTGCGCCCGAAGGGAATCGAACCCCTACCTCAGGCTCCGGAGGCCTACGTCCTATCCATTGGACCACGGGCGCATGATTTTGATGCAACAAATGAAGTATACAGGGATGAAGAGGGCAACGCAACTAATGGGGAGTGGTGCGTGAATTGGTGGGGCACGAATCGAACTGCGGATTCGTTATTTGTTCATGGTGTGGTGGTGTTTGGCAGGTTGGTTCACTTTACGAGGTGAAGGATTTAGCGTAGATTAGGGTTGGGAGGGATTGGCTTGAGGATGCGATCCATGTTAACAGGATTGGCGACTGTGATTGTACTGGGTACGGTGGCTGGGGTCGCAGTAAAGAATCCATCGGTTCTCCATGCAGGGACATCTGCGATTGGAAATGTGCTAGGAAAAATCACTGGGCATGCGGCGCAAAGTGTATCGGGGGTTCGTGCGCTGTCGCACCCGAAAACGGCAGCCGCCAAAAACCTTGTCACGACAAACAATGCACCGCCGCCGACTCCGGTTGTCATTGATGGTGTGAGCATGCGGTATAACCCCTATAAACCTTCCGATGGGGCATACCCCAGTTTGGCCGGGGTTAAGCATTTATGGATTGACGTGAGCGTCGATCAACAACTCGTGTATATCATGAATGGAAACCATGTTTTGTATACGATGGTAACATCGACTGGACTTGACACGGTTCCGGGGAATAGCACCCCTCTTGGTGTATATCACATCCAGGCGGAGCGGGGGACGTGGTTTTACGCGCCGCAGTATCAGATGGGTGCCCAGTACTGGGTTTCTTGGCTTGGGCACGGGGTTTTTCTCTTTCACTCTGTCACAGAAACGATCAATCACAAGCTGATACCGACCGTTGCCGCAAAGCTTATGAGCAAAGCGTCGCACGGATGTTTTCATCTCACGATTCCTGACGCACAGTGGGTGTATAACCACATTCCGTACCATACGACGGTTGTCGTGGAGCAGGCGCCTGTCCGCTTGTTGAATCATCAGATCTACAAACCGTCCGCCGAACAGAAGGCAGCCGCACTGACGAATCCGCCGGGTGGGGCAAACGCTATGCAGTCATCTTGATCTTGATACGTAAACATTCCAAATGGAAAACACCAGTTGCTGGAGCGCTCCAGCAACTGGTGTTTTTTGCTGCGACAGACTGTCTGTTGATTGTTTCGGTTAGTTTGTATCGATCAGTGCTGTCCCCCGTCAAGGATTTCGCGCTGCCGTCTGGCAGTGGCGTCAAGCACGCGATCAAAAAGGGACTCATCCATTTTCGTCAGTTCTTTAAGCCCCGCTTCCGTCACGCCGCCGGGCACGGCCACCCGTTCGATGACTGTTGTAAAATCATAGATGTCAGAGGCGACGAGAGTGCCAAGCCCCTCCATCATATGGGCAATAAGCATCTGGGCGGTTGCCATGTCCACGCCTTTTTGATGGGCAGCCTTTTGAAATGAGAGGGCCAGGTGTGAAAAGAAGGCGGGCGCACAACTGGTCAGGTCCGAATAGATGCGCACGTCCTCTTCGGCAATCGTGTGAATCCTTCCAATGCAAGACAGCGTGTCGACAAACGCATTTCTTTGGTGTTCGCGCCAACGTTCGCTGAACATGACGAGCGCGACGCCTGCATTTGCACGTTGTGTGACAGAAGGGATCAATTTGCAGACAAGGCTGTCGCAGAAGGTTTCAAGCTCATAAAGGGAGATCGAACTACACGTCGAAATTACCCATTGGTCTTTGCGGAGCATTCCGCCGATTGCGCGCATCACGTTGCGCAGATCATTTGGGCGAAGACAAAGAAAGATGTGATCCGCGCGAGTGACTACATCTTCTAATGTGCGTGTTGCCTGTATGGTTTTTGGAAACGTGTCCGCCAATGATTCAGCCTTGTCCCAGGAGCGGTTGTAGACCGTTATCGCTGCATTTGGTGCGGCGACTGCAAGGGCGGTGGCAAGCATGCTGCCGATGCGACCGGTGCCAATCACGCCTAGGTTCACAAGGATCCCTCCACTCCTACACGATGTCATCTACAAGAGAATATGCTGATTGCAGGGTGAATACGCCTTAGAGGCTCGGCAGGACTTTTTACCTTTGTCGCGAAATATAAATCGAGGAACCATGCGCTTAGGGGGAAGGCTGATGCGGCAACACGTAGAGCTTGTACTCGCCCAGCAACAGCGGCTTGCAATGACTCAAACCATGCAGCAAGCGGTGGCTATCCTGCAAATGGGAACGATTGAACTGTGGGACTTTACGGAAACTGCAATCCTAGAAAACCCTCTGCTAGAGTGGGCGCAGGATGACTTGCGCGCACAATTTGAACAATCCCTTGCGACAACCAAGCGCGAGTGGCGAGAGCGTCAGCGACTTCGCGGCCTTGGACAGCGCGAAGACGCCGCGTCTCTCTTAAAAGATGAGCGCGTGACGTCACTCGCGGGTGCGCTTCGTGAGCAAGTAGGGTTCCTTGCGATTCACGAGCGGACTGCGCGCATCTTGCGCGGATTGATTGATTGTTTGGATGAGCGTGGCTATCTTGAATTGACGACGGCCGAACTGGCGTCCGCTTTTCACGCGTCAGAGCTAGAGATTGAATCGGCGCGCTCAATTTTGCAGGGCTTTGAACCACGCGGTGTCGGTGCGCGCGATTTGCGGGAGTGTCTCGTTTTGCAGCTTCTGGACCGGCCGTCAAGCGATGTGCGCACGCTTGCGATTGAGCTTGTGAACAGCCATCTCGCGACACTCGCGGAATCCGGTTATGCCAAAGGCCTCGCGCGTCAACTGAAAACAACGGCGGACCGCGTGGAGGAGGCGGTTGCGATGATTCGCACCACCGATCCGCGGCCAGGGTTGCGATACACACAGAATGAAACCGGATACATTGTGCCGGATGTGAGTGTGGTCCATGTCGGTTCACATTATGTCACAGTCGTCAATGATTGGGCGGTTCCGTCGCTTCGCATCTCGCAGATGTATGAAACATGTCTCAAGCGGGGCACGCGAGAAGATCAGGAGTATCTGAAGCGACAGTGGATGGAGGCAAAAACGCTGATTCGCAGCATTGATGCGCGGCAGCGAACCCTTCAGCGCGTTTGTGATCTGATGGTCGAGTACCAGGAGGATTTTTTTCATCAAGGGCCGTCTGGACTTCGCCCGCTCACCATGAAGGCGGTGGCAGATGCACTTCATCTGCACGTTTCGACGGTGAGCAGGACAGTTGCCGGAAAGTATATACAGACACCGCGGGGGACGGTGGAACTGCGGCGATTTTTTGTAAACGGTCTTCCTTCAGCGCAGGGAGATGACATTTCATCGACCCAGTTGCAAGGGATGATCCGCCGGATGATTGAGCAGGAACACAGCGCGCAACCGCTTTCTGATCGGGAAATCGCGGAACGTCTTTTTGCGATGGGCAATCAAGTCTCTCGTCGCACGGTTGCCAAGTACCGTGAGGAGATGGGTTTTAAAGCGTCGTCGCGCAGAAAACGTTAAGACGCTGAGACCGCGTGCGCTCGAATGTGCCGTTGTGTATCCTTTGTCACATGGTGTTGCTGTCCTTTCGTCTTTTCTTTTTTAGGATCCGCCATGTTGCGGGTCCTTTTTGACTTGCGCCAAAGGAAAAGGAAACGTATAGTAAAGGTGATCCGGGACTCTTTTTGTCTCTGCGGGACGTGTTTTGTCCCGAAAGCTGAGGGACGGGGGCGGTTTTTATCGATTCACTCCTTGTGAGTCAGCGCCTTGTGCCAGAATTGACCGAAAAGGTCAGGACGCGCTATCGCGTGCTAAAGCGCATTGAACTTCACCAGCCTGTAGGGCGGCGAACGCTTGCACATGTGCTTGGCGTATCAGAGCGCGTTCTTCGCGCGGACGTGGAAGTCTTTAAGGAACAGGGACTGATTGAGGTGGGGCCGCTTGGCACGTCGATTACTGAGTCTGGGATTGACGTGTTGCACGCGCTTGATCCGATCATGAAGACACTGGATGGCCGGGCAGAAATGGAGCTCTCTCTTGCCGAGCATCTTGGTATCGCGCGTGTCGTCGTCGTCTCAGGGGACAGTGAGCAAAGCGAGGATGTCATGCGCGATGTCGGACAGGCAGCGGCCCACGTCTTGCGCACGTTTTTGCACCCCCCATGTACGGTGGCTGTCACAGGCGGGTCGTCGCTTGCGATGCTCGCCGAGTTAATGCCACAGGCGACCTCTACCCAGGATGTGGAAGTTGTCCCTGCGCGCGGTGGATTGGGTGAGCGGCACGAACTGCTCGCAAACACCATCGCTTCGCAATTGGCCGCCCGCCTCGGTGGGAGATACCGCATGTTTCACGTCCCCGAGTCGCTCAGCCGGACGACGGCAGAACGTCTTGCGCAGGAGCCGACGATCGCTGAGATGATCGATCGGATCCGCGGCGCGAACCTCGTTGTGCACGGGATCGGCGATGCGCTCACGATGGCGATGCGGCGTGGTCTTGACGAAGAGACGGTGTCACACCTCACGGTACGCGGCGCTGTCGCGGAAGCGTTTGGATACTTTTTTGACGCAGAAGGGCACATTGTGCACATGATGAACACGGTGGGACTGAAGCTTGAAGATCTCACCGGCGAAAAAATGGTCATTGGCGTCGCCGGCGGACGGGCCAAGGGACCTGCCATTGAAGCAGTTGCACACGCTTATCGCATGGACGCGCTGGTGACGGATGAGGGAGCGGCGCGCGCCATTTTAAAAAAAGGAGAATGGTAAATGGGAGTCAAGGTTGGCATTAACGGGTTTGGCCGCATCGGCCGTAATGTGTTTCGCGCAGCGTTTGATCGCAAGGATGTCGAGATTGTCGCGGTGAATGATTTGACGAACGCCGAGACGCTTGCCATGCTTCTTCAGTATGATTCCGTACACGGGAAATTCCCGTATGAAGTAACAGCGGACGGATCGGATTTGATCGTAAACGACCGTCGCATTCGTGTGTTTTCCGAGCGCGATCCAGGAAATTTGCCGTGGGCGAGTGTCGGCGTCGAGATCGTGATTGAGTCGACGGGTATCTTTACGGAAAAATCAAAAGCAGAGGTGCACATCACCAAAGGCGGCGCGAAAAAGGTGATCATCTCGCGCCCGCCACCAATGAAGACATCACGATCGTCATGGGCGTCAACCATGACAAGTATGACGCGGCGTCCCATCATGTCATCTCAAACGCCTCTTGTACCACAAACTGTCTCGCGCCGATCGCGAAAGTGCTGCATGAGAAGTTTGGCATCATTCACGGCCTGATGACCACGGTTCACTCGTATACGAATGACCAACAGATCCTCGATCTTCCGCACAAAGACTTGCGTCGCGCGAGGGCGGCCGGACTCTCGATCATCCCAACTTCGACGGGAGCCGCCAAAGCCGTTTCGCTCGTGCTTCCAGAACTCAAAGGGAAACTCAACGGATTTTCGATGCGTGTACCGACGCCAAATGTCTCAGTGGTCGACTTAACGGCAGAACTCGCGCGTGAGGTGACCGTCGATGAGGTGAACGATGCGCTGCTTGCCGCCACAAAAGAAGGATCCCTCGTCGGATACCTCGACTACACGGATAAACCACTCGTTTCCAAAGACTTCAACGGCGATCCGCACTCCTCAGTAGTCGACGCGCTCTCGACGATGGTGATTGAGGGTACGATGGTCAAAGTGGTGTCCTGGTATGACAATGAGTGGGGCTACTCCAATCGCGTCGTCGATCTGGTTGCATACGTTTCGAGGTGATTTTATGAGTGAAAACAGTTCGTTTCAGACGCTTAGCGATGTGAATCCAAGAGGGCTGCGCGTGTTTGTGCGCGCAGACTTCAACGTGCCGATGGAACATGGTGTCATCACGGATGACACGCGGATTCGCGCGGCGCTCCCGACGATCAGGGAGCTTGTCGAACGCGGCGGGCGTGTCATTCTGGCGTCGCATCTCGGACGTCCAAAGGGAAGGGAAGACGCAGCGTACTCCCTCGCCCCAGTTGCCGCAAGACTCGCTGATTACCTGAAGCAGCCTGTTGTGTTTAGCAAAGAGAGCACGGGACCAGAAGCAGAGGCGGCGGTGAATGCGCTTCGCGAGGGAGAGGTGCTTCTTCTTGAAAACGTGCGGTTTCACGCGGGCGAAGAAAAGAATGATCCGGAACTGGCCGAGCGTTTCGCTGCACTCGCCGATTTGTACGTAAATGACGCATTCGGCGCGGCACATCGCGCGCATGCCAGCACTGCCGGGATTACCGCCCATCTGAGGGCGGTGGCGGGACGACTGATGGAGCGCGAACTGCGCGTCATGGGCGCGGCGCTGCAAAACCCGGAGCGACCGTTTACCGCGATTATCGGAGGCGCCAAGGTCAGCGACAAAATCAAGGTGATCGAGAATCTGCTCGAAAAAGTGGACTTTCTTCTAATCGGCGGCGGAATGGCCAATACCTTCTTGCTCGCGCAGGGGTACGCAGTCGGCAAGTCGCTTGTTGAAACCGATCTCGTTTCAACGGCGCGCGCGCTGATCCGCAAAGCGGAAGGATCCGGCAAGTCTCTGCTGCTTCCAACGGACTTGATCGTTGCAACACGCTTTGCCGCAGACGCTGATCACCGCGTCGCAGCGCTTGACGCTGTAAGGGAAGAAGAGATGGCGCTTGACATCGGACCTGAAACGATTGCCCGCTATCGTGCGGCAGTCGCTGCGTCACGCACAGTCATCTGGAACGGCCCGATGGGCGTCTTTGAGATGGATGCCTTCTCACACGGAACGCGCGCGATCGCGCAGGCGATGGCAGAAGTGGCCGGGACGACGATCATTGGCGGCGGTGACTCTGTTGCGGCGATCGAGAAAGTGGGGCTTGCGGAGCGCATGACGCACATCTCGACAGGTGGCGGCGCATCGCTTGAGTTCTTGGAAGGCCGTGTATTGCCTGGTGTCGAGTCGCTGGCAAGGAGGAGTTCCTGATGCGCACACCGCTGATTGCAGGAAACTGGAAGATGTACAAGACGCGGCAAGAAGCGTTCGCGTTTGTTGACGCGCTAAAAAATTTGTTGGCGTCGATCGATCAAAAGCGTGTCGAAGGGATGATTTTTGCACCCTATCTCGCGCTGGTCGGATTGGCCGACGCACTCGCGGGTACTGGCATTCACGTTGGCGCGCAGAATGTGCATCAAGCCAAAGAGGGAGCGCACACAGGCGAGGTCTCGCTTGGAATGCTCCGCGAGGTGGGCGTCGAGTCGGTCATTCTCGGGCACTCTGAGCGGCGCGCCGACTGTGGTGAAACAGATCAGGCGGTGGCTGAAAAAACAGAGGCCGTCTTGCTTGCGGGGCTCACGCCGATCGTCTGTGTCGGTGAGACACTCGAGCAACGCGAAGCAGGACAAACGGTGGCAGTCATCTCGGCGCAAGTAAACGCGGTGGTCGAGCATCTGACGCGCGCAAACGCACCGGAAGAACTTGCCTCAAAGCTAGCGCGCCTGGTGTTTGCCTACGAGCCGATCTGGGCGATCGGGACAGGCAAAACAGCGTCAGTGTCTGACGCGACGGGTGTCATCTCAGGGATCCGTTCAACGCTCACGCGTGTCCTTGACAATCGCGCAGAAGCGGTGCGCATTCTGTATGGCGGCAGTGTCAAACCGGAGAATCTCGGGGGCTTTCTCGCCGAAAAAGATATTGACGGGGCGTTGGTTGGCGGCGCGAGCCTCGCACCGGACTCTTATGCGGCACTGCTCTCCGTCGCGGCGGAGGCGAATGCGTCGTGACAGGTAAAACCCGCGTGACGCCGCTTGCGCTGATTATCCTCGACGGGTTTGGCTTGACAGACGAACTGCGGGGCAATGCAGTCGCCGCTGCGCATAAACCGAACTTTGACCGCCTCGCAAAAACGTATCCGTTTACGACATTGCGCGCAAGCGGGGAGGCGGTGGGACTTCCCGAAGGGCAAATGGGCAACTCGGAAGTCGGTCATTTGAATCTCGGCGCAGGCCGCGTGGTGTACCAAGATCTGACGCGGATCACAAAGTCGATTCGCGATGGCGACTTTATGGAAAATAAAGCTTTTCAAAGCCTCGCGGCGCATCTGCGGACAAAACAGCGTGCGCTTCATCTCTGTGGGCTTCTCTCGGATGGCGGAGTACATAGTCACATCGACCATCTGTTTGCACTGCTTGCGTTTGCCAAGAGAGAAAGGCTTGAGCGTGTGTACGTTCACGCATTCCTTGACGGACGCGACGTTCTCCCGACGACTGGCGTCTCTTTTTTGCGCGCACTAAAGGCGCGCATGAGCGAACTTGGTGTCGGGCAGATCGCGACGGTGCAAGGCCGCTATTACGCGATGGATCGCGATCGCCGCTATGAGCGCACAGAAAAAGCGTATCGCGCTATGGTGGACGGCGTGGGGGAGCGCGTGGCGGATCCAGTTGCCGCCGTTGAGATGAGCTATGCGCGGGGGGTCACGGATGAGTTTGTTTTGCCGCTCGTCGTTGTAAATGATCAGGATGTACCTGTCGCGACGATTCAAGAGGACGACGGCGTGCTCATGTTCAATTTTCGTCCTGACCGCGCGGTGCAGATCAGTCAGGCGTTTGCGAAGGACGATTTTGCGGGATTTGACCGCGGCGCGGCGCGTCCGCATACGCAATTTGTGAGTATGACGCATTACAGTGACACAGTCGGCGGAACCGTGGCGTTCACACCGACGAAGCTTGAGAATACGCTTGGGGATGTCTTGGCGCAGCATCAGCTTCGCCAGTTGCGCCTCGCTGAAACGGAAAAGTTTCCTCACGTCACATCGTTTTTTAGCGGGGGCCGCGAAGAAAAATTTGGGCTTGAAGAGCGTGTGCTCATTCCGTCGCCAAAGGTTGCAACGTATGACTTGCAGCCGGAGATGAGCGCGGAGCAGGTGGCTGACGCGGCGGTTGCGCATATCAAAGAACGTGCGACCGATGTGATCATCCTGAATTTCGCAAACCCGGATATGGTCGGCCACTCAGGGATTATGGAGGCGGCGGTGCGCGCTGTCGAAGCGGTTGACATCTGTCTTGGCTACGTCACGGACGCGCTCTTTGCGGCGGGCGGTGCGGCGATTGTGATTGCCGATCACGGAAATGCCGAAGTGATGATCGATCTCGCGTCAGGCGGGCCATGCACCACGCATACGACAAACCCCGTACCGTGCATCATCACACTACCGGGGTTGACGCTGCGCGCGGATGGCATCCTCGCGGATGTCGCGCCGACGATGCTCGATTTGCTCGCGCTTTCAAAACCGCAGGAAATGACCGGTTCATCGATCATCGCTTCATCGAAATAGACGCTGACATGGCGCTTTCGCGCCACCGTCTACGTGAGAAATAATTGGCAACGCTATTTTTTCGAGTTCGTTCGTTTTCCATTTCATGTTTTGGAGGTCTGACAATGCTTATTTATGATGTCGCCGCGCGTGAAGTGCTCGATTCGCGAGGCAATCCGACTGTGGAAGTGGAAGTGTTGCTAGAGAGCGGTGAGCGCGGACGGGCGATTGTCCCTTCCGGCGCGTCAACGGGTGCGCACGAGGCGGTAGAACTGCGTGACGGCGACGCGACCCGCTATCTCGGCAAAGGTGTGGCGCAGGCAGTCGCCAATGTCGAAGATGTGATTGCGCCAGAGATCGCGGGGATGGATGCGACCGATCAGATTGGGGTCGATCGCATGCTCATCGAGCTTGACGGCACGGAGAACAAGGGCAAGCTCGGCGCAAACGCCATTCTTGGCGTCTCGCTCGCCGTCGCGCGCGCGGCGGCCACGGCGCTTGAACTGCCGCTTTACGCATACCTCGGCGGCGTGAACGCAAAGACCCTGCCTGTCCCGATGATGAACATCCTGAATGGCGGGAAGCATGCAGACAACACGGTGGATATCCAGGAGTTCATGGTTATGCCCATCGGCGCGCCAAGCTTTAAAGAGGGCTTGCGCATGGGTGCGGAGATTTTCCATCACCTGAAAAATGTGCTGCGCAAAAAAGGGCTCGCGACGTCTGTCGGTGACGAGGGCGGCTTCGCGCCAAATCTCGCGTCAAGCGAAGAGGCGCTGCAGGTAATCCTTGAGGCGATCACAGCGGCTGGTTATCGTCCAGGGGATGACGTGCGGCTTGCGCTTGATGTGGCGAGCACAGAGATGTTCAAGGATGGCGTCTACCACTTTGAGGGCGAGGGCGTTACGCGAAACACGGATGAGATGATTCGCTATTACGAGCATCTCGTGAACAACTTCCCGATCCAGTCGATCGAAGACGGACTTGCAGAGGATGACTGGGATGGCTTCGCAGCGCTCACCAGGCACTTGGGCCAGCGCGTGCAACTTGTTGGCGACGATCTGTTTGTGACAAACACGAAGCGACTTGCGCGCGGGATCGAACAGCGCATCGCAAACTCGATTCTCGTCAAAGTCAACCAAATCGGCACGCTCACCGAGACGCTCGACGCCATCGAGATGGCGAAGCGCGCAGGCTATACGGCGATCATCTCGCACCGCTCGGGTGAGTCGGAGGATTCTACGATCGCCGACATCGCCGTGGCGACAAATGCAGGACAGATCAAGACGGGCGCACCGTCACGCACGGATCGTGTCGCGAAGTACAATCAACTCCTGCGCATTGAAGACGCGCTTGGCGCATCCGCCCAGTATGCGGGCCGCGCGGCATTTTACAACCTGCGCTAGATGAAGCATCGCAAACCGTTTGTGGTGGCGCTCGTCACCATGACACTCTTTGGCGCGCTCGACATGATCCGCGGTGTCGTCGCGCTCTCTTTGCGTGTAGAGTATGCGCTGAGTGACGCTCATCTTGGCATGCTCCTCTCCGTTTCAGCGGTGGGTTACCTCGTGGCGAGCCTGATCAGCGGCTGGGTGACAGAGCGTGTCGGCATCAAGCGCGGTGTCACCACTGGTCTTTTTCTCATGGTCATCGGTGTCGGCCTGACCGCTTTCGCGCCGTCTCTTGCCGCACTTGCTGTTGGCTATGCGCTTAGCGGACTGGGTGCTGGCACGATGGAAATCGGGACGAACGCCTTGATACCGCTCGTGGCAGAACGGCAACAGGCGCGCTACTTCAACGCGCTGCACGCGTGTTATGGACTCGGCGCCACGCTCTCGCCGTTTCTCGTTGCGTGGTCACTGCGTGCGCTGCACAGTTGGCGGATGCCGTATTCGATCGAGTTTTTCGGGTTGTTTGCGCTGCTTTTGTTTGTGCTTCCGATGCGCTATCCGCGTGTGCAGCATGCTGCTGCGCGCCCACTGCCGCCGCCGCTTGAGGAGTCGGCGCTGCCTGGCATTGTCGCAGAAGAAGGCGTACAGGCGAGCGCCCGCACAGTGCAGGTGTATCGCTCACCCGTTTTTTACGCGCTGGTCGTCGCCATCACCCTGAATGTCGTCGCAGAAACGGGTGTCGCAAACTGGATGCCGACGCTTTTGCGCCAACTGGGAAATACGTCTGCACAAAGCGCGCTCGCGCTCTCAGGGTTCTATGCGCTTTACACACTTGGCCGACTTTTCATCGGGCCGCACGTCGCGCGCGTCGGACTCATTCGCTCCGTGGTCTACGCGTGTCTCCTGTCAGCCGCCTGTATGCTGATCGGTCAGTTTGGCGGGCGCTCTTTGGACTTCTTTATGATCATATCTGGGGCGTCATTTGGCATCATCTTTCCTACCATCTCAGCGCTTGCCTCCGAGCAGTTTCCCGGGCGCACGGCGAGTGTGCTTGGCCTTCTCTTTACAAGCGCCGGCCTTGGCGCCGCGTTTGGCGCCTCCATGATCGGTTGGCTGACGCAGATCTCAAGCCTTCAACTGGGGTACTCTCTCGTGCCAGCCGTTCTTCTTCTAGGCGCGCTTGCCATTATGTTTGCGCGTCGGCGACAAACCGAAAGCGCGCGTTGACTGCCTGTTCGAGCGACTCTTCACGCCGTTTCTGTCATACGTTAAGAATCGAGTGAGGAGATGGGGAACTGTGAAATTTCGCATCCTTGCGTACAGCGTAGGCAATCTTGGCATCAATCTGTACACCCAGGCGTTTGCAACGTACGCCGTGTTTTACTATGTCGACCGACTGCGCGTGAGCGCGGCGCTCATCGGTCTTGCCATGGCCATTCACGGTTTGGCGAACGCGTTTTTTAACCCGCTGATCGGCTATCTCTCTGATCGCACACAGTCGCGCATCGGGCGGCGCATGCCGTACATGCTCATGGGCATCTTGCCCTTTTCACTGACCTTTTTCTTTGTTTTTCACCCGCAGTGGGCCGTTCCTTTTCACGCTGACGGCCCTCAGTCACAACTCGCGGCCTTCTTCTATTTTTTATTCTCGGTTCTCACGCTTGACATGCTGTTTGTGATCGTCGCGCTCAACTGGACGGCGCTCTTTCCTGAAATGTACACAACGCTTCAAGAGCGAGCGCACGCCTCATCGTGGCGTCAGTTTTTTGGTCTGATCGGCATGATCCTGGGCGTCGCGATGCCCCCGGTCATCGATAGCGCATTCGGGTATGAGGCGATGGCTGCGCTGTTTGCGGGGCTTGGTTTTTTGGCATTTGCAGTGTCGCTGCTCGGCGTTCGCGAATCGCCCCACGCGCCGAGTTCGGCAAATGTTCCGCTCTTGCGCGCACTGCGTCTGACCTTTTGGAATCGCGCGTTTCTTACGTATGCAGGCGCCAGTTTTTTCGTCCAATTGGCGTTTGTTTTTATCATCTCCACCATGCCGTTTTACACGGCGTATGTCCTGCACGCGACGAGTGCGCAGACGACACTGCTGCTTTCTGTGTTTTTTCTCATCGCAATTCCCTGTGTGTATATTTGGGGCGCGATTGCACGGCGGCAAGGGGCGTATCGCAGCATGCTCGCGTCACTTTTTCTTTTTGCGCTGGCGCTTCTCCCTTTTTTATTCATCAGCACTTACAGCGCAGCAATCATCGCAATCCTGCCGCTTGGCGCAGGGATTGCCGGTGTCCTCATTTTGCTTGATCTTTTGCTCTCGGATGTGATCGACGACGATGAAAAGCGTTCTGGCGCGCGGCGCGAAGGGATGTACTATGGTGTGCAGGGATTCGTCGTGCGCTTTGGCATCACCATCCAGGCGCTCGTGCTCACGCAGGTGCTCGCGCACTCAGGATATGTTCCGCAGCGCGTGGATCAGGTTCCGCACGCGGTGTTTGCGATGAAGCTTTTGCTGAGCGTTACGCCGCTTAGCGCGCTTCTCATTGGGCTGCTTTTTCTCTGGCGCTATCCGCTTCACGGGACGACGTGGAGTCAGGCTCCGGCAGGCGGGCAAGCAGGAATGCACACAGGATGCTGACGAGCGCGAACAAAAGACTGGCAGGCGATGCGATGCCGTGCCACGGATGACCCATCGTGTGCATGAGCAATCCGCCGCCGCTTGCGCCAACGGATGCACCGATGGCCATGGAGAGAGACGACACGCCAAAATAGGTGGCAAGGTGGCTTGTGTCGGCGAGCGCCGCCGTGTAGGTTTGGCGGCTGGGAAGCGCAATGACCGAACCGACGGAAAGACCGACGACCGGCGCAAGAAGTGTCGCGATATTGACGGTAAAGACGAGCGGCAGCCAACTGCCGCCCATGATCAGGAGCCCAAGCCCCATCACGCGCGGGGCTGACCGCATGTGCGCAGAGCGGTTCATCCAGGCGATCACCGGGTAGGACACAGCGATCTCAAGGATGGCTTCAAGGCTGAACAGTTCACCGAGCGCGGTGCGCGGAGGATGCAGCGTCACGAGGATGTCCGGG
The DNA here is from genome assembly GCF_001516615.1 of Ferroacidibacillus organovorans. Lineage (GTDB taxonomy): Bacteria > Bacillota > Bacilli > Alicyclobacillales > SLC66 > Ferroacidibacillus > Ferroacidibacillus ferrooxidans_B. The sequence goes on from NZ_LPVJ01000001.1 coordinate 117,461, forward strand.
ATTGCGATGTACATTTGCTGATAGATGAGGTAATAGCCCATAAAATAGATGACAAAGCGCAAGAAGACGCGATTTTTGGCGATGGTCTTCACACCGGACCTAAGCGTTGGCGGTTGCTCGGAGCTTTTTTGATTCGGAAGAATCCACATTCCGGCGACGCCGACAAGCGCAAAGATCAGACCCGCGACGACGCAGATCAGCACAAAGTGATCGGTGACGAGAAACGCGCCGAGCACGGGGCCGACGGTCGTGCCAATGTTGCTTGTGGCTTGGCGGATCGTAAACGCGCGTGCGCGCGAGGGCTCTGGCACAAGTGCGGCGAGTGCCGCATTTCCGGCAGGGCCAAATAACGCTCCGCCGATACCAAACAGGCAGGCGGCGGCATAGAGCAGTGGTCCGCGCTCAATCACGGCGAACATGGCAAACCCTGCGGCGCGAATGATGCTGCCAAGGAGGATGACCAGGCGGTATGGAAGGCGGTCGGCGATGGCGCCTCCAAACAGCTGAAGACCCTGCTGGGACAAGATCCGCACGGCGTAGAGGTTGCCGATAAAAAGCGCGGTCAACCCGAGACTCAGGTAGTGAATCGAGAGCAGCGGGATCAACATAAAGAAACCGAGATTCATAAAGAAGGATTCGGCAAATAAAAAATAGACGGGAAAGCGAAAGCGCGTCTGAATCGGTGCAGGCTGGTTTGGTTCAAAGATCATCTGGCTCATAGAGACAAGATTACCACGATTGTGCCCGGAATGAGACGTGTTTCTTGTCCAGGGCAATCGACTGTGATATGCTGACCACGTACAAGACGTGGAGGTGAATGCGATTGTTGACATTTGCGAAGGTGCTGCTCGCACTCTCGAGCGTCCTTCTCGTCACGGTGATTCTCCTTCAGTCCGGACGCAGCGCAGGACTTGGCGCAATTACGGGTGGCGGGAATGAGGGTGGCGCATCCAGGCGCGGCAAAGGGACTGACCCGATGCTGGCGCGCACGACGTCGATTGTTGCGGTAATCTTTTTTGGCGCATCGATCTGGATTGCCTGGCTTGTCACTCACTAAACGGGACAGAGCGCATTGAGGTGAGAAGGTACACCTCAATGCGCTCTTTTTATAACGCGTGATCAAAGCGCGTTTCTGTAAATGGGGTGCAGAGAATGGCGCCTTGGCGCACGATTGTATCATCCGGGATCGACACGTTGACCAAAACGGAAAACGGTTCGATTGTGCAGCGCTGACCGATTTTTACATTTTCCAGGTAAGAGGATTCGCCGATGACGGTCTCTGCGTGAATCTCGACGGGTCCGTGGAGTTGGCAGCCTGTTTCAATGGTGACATGTTCTTCAAGCAGAATGGGCGTTGCGCGCTCGCCGCCTGCGTGCAGCGTGTCAAGCGTCGCGAGTGCGCCGATGGTCACGCCAGGTCCCAGTTTCAAGTCGGTGGGATCGGCAAGAAAGCGCGTGACGGTGGGATGGATCTGTGGTAAAAGGGTGTGCATCACAAGGGATTCTTGGTTGACCAAGGGTGGTTCGTGTTGCATCGTTGAAGCGGTTGCGGGTTTGCGCTCAGGAAACGCGCGCTTGTTTCGCGGATCGAGCAACCTTTCCTGGATCTCGGTGTCGATGTCCCAATCGCGGATATACTGTGTAAGGAGAAGCGCGGCTAAGGCGCCTGTCATGAGCACTACGAAAAATGGGGCTCCTCGCTGTCGCATGGTTGTATCCTCCCCGCGCAGTGTTTCAGAATACATTACAATGTTGAACATGCGCGCATCTGGTAGGATGTGCCACCGGGCGAATTTTCATGCTGATCAGGAGAACGCCGGATCTGAGGGTGTTTTGGTTCGCGCGTCGTCTGGCGCGCAGAGAGGAAGGGAAACGATGATCGATCGCGAACAGCTTCTTGTCTTGATGAGAGATGAGGCGTATCGACCTTTAATGATGGAGGAGTTGGAAACGGCGCTCGGCGTTTTGGGCGATGATCCTGACGCGCGCGCAGAACTGCACGCGCTCTGCGAGGAGATGGTGCAGGAAGGGTACATGATCCGCACGCGCACAAAGCGCTATGGCGTGCCGGAGCGCATGGACCTCGTGGTGGGCACGCTTCAGGTCAAACAAAAGGGATTTGGGTTTCTCGTGCCGCTGCACAAGTCGGAATCCGATGTGTACATCGGGGCGGCGGATCTGGGTGGCGCGATGGATGGTGATCGCGTGGTTGCGCGGCTGAAAAAAAACAGCGGCACAGGACGGCGTGAGGGCGAGATTTTTCGCGTCTTAAAGCGCGCGCACACGCAGATTGTCGGGGTCATTCACACGACGGGGAGTCTTGGCTTTGTGCGCTCGGACGATAAGCGCTTGCCGCGGGAGGTCGTCATTCCCGCCGATCAGCTAAACGGCGCAGTGGACGGGCACAAGGTGGTGGTGGAGATCACCGAGTTTCCCGAGGATGTGTTTCAGAGTCCGGCGGGCATTGTGCGCGAGGTGCTCGGGTTTCCGCATGATCCGGGTGTGGACATTCTCTCTGTAATTCGCAAGTTCGGCATTCCGGAACATTTTCCGGATGAGGTGTTGCAGGCGGCGGAATCGATTTCTTACGATCTGACAGAGGACGATCTGGCGGGGCGGCGCGATTTGCGAGATGAGATTATCGTGACGATCGACGGGGCGGATGCGAAGGATCTAGACGATGCGGTCGCGGTGAAGCGGGTGGAGCACGGTTACGTATTGTCGGTACATATTGCGGATGTCACTTACTATGTGAAGGAAAACAGTCTGCTTGATCGCGAGGCATATGCGCGTGGGACGAGTGTATATCTGGTCGATCGCGTGATACCGATGCTTCCGCCGCGACTGTCAAATGGCATTTGTTCGCTCCATCCACAGGTGGACCGCCTGACGCTTACATGCGAGATGGAGTGGGACGATGCGATGCACCTTGTGCGCCACGACATCTATCCGTCTGTCATTCGCACGACAGAGCGGATGACGTATGACGCGGTGCGCGATCTGCTGGAAGGTGACGCGTCGACGCGGGAACGCTATGCTGCGCTCGTGCCGTTTTTTGAAGGGATGAAGGAGCTTGCGTTAAAGCTGCGCCATCGTCGCATGGAGCGCGGCGCGGTTGATTTTGACTTTGCCGAGACGAAGATCCGCGTTGACGAAGAGGGGCGGCCGCTTGATCTTGTGCGGCGAGAGCGAAGCATCGCGGAGATGATCATTGAGGAATTCATGCTTGCGGCGAATGAAACGGTGGCGGAGCACGCCTATTGGATGGAACTCCCGTTTCTCTACCGTGTGCACGAGCCGCCGACGCTTGAGAAGATGATGGCGCTCAATGAGTTTGTTCATCTGTTCGGGCACCACCTCAAGGCGGCGGGCAACATCCACCCGCGCGCGCTGCAGGATCTTCTCGCGGCGGTGCGACAGACGCCAGAGGAAGTGGTGATCAGCCACGTGATGCTGCGGTCGATGAAGCAGGCGCGCTATGCGGCGGAGAGTCTTGGGCACTTTGGTCTCGCGGCGGAATACTATTCGCATTTCACATCGCCGATTCGCCGCTACCCTGATCTGATGATCCATCGCATTTTGCGGGAAACGATCGTAAACGGGAGTTTGTCCGAGGGGCGTGCCGCGTATCTGGCGGCGAAGATGCCGGAGATTGCCGCGCACACGTCGGATCGCGAGCGAGTGGCGGTGGATGCGGAGCGAGAGACGGATCTGATCAAAAAGATCGAGTTTATGCGGGATCACGTGGGTGAGTCGTTTGAAGGCATGGTGTCGGGGGTCACCGGGTTTGGTCTGTTTGTGCAGTTGGATAACTCGGTTGAAGGGCTGATCCATGTCAGTCAGTTGGCGGATGACTATTATCACTATGACGATAAGCAGCACGCGCTGATCGGTGAACGCACGAAAAAGCGCTACCGAATCGGGGATCGTGTGGAGGTGCTGGTACAGTCGGCAAGCAAGGAGCAGATGCAGATCGAGTTTCAACTGCTGTCGGCGGTGTCGGGTGATGAAGTGCGCGAGTACCGGCGGCAGGGTGCGTCAAAAAAGCCGGGGATGCCGTTTTCAGGCGGGCCGCGCGGGAAGAAGCCGGGGGGTGGCCGTGGCGGGAAAAGAACGGATGATCCAAACGGACAGGGAGCGGGGCGGTCAACGGGCGGGCAGCGACGCTCTGCAGGCGGCAAGGGGTTTGGCGGTGAGCGCGAGGCGCGCGGTGGTAGAACTGCTGTGGCCGAGTTTGGACGCCGGGATCCGGAGACGCCAGATCTTCGCTATGGTGATCGGGAACTTCTGCCGCGCAAGGGCGGGTATGCTGTGAACAAGGCGGCGCCAGATGAACAGGTGCGCGAAGAGCGCAAGCGGGATAAGGATCTGCTGCGTCAGGTGGAGAATTTGTACGGTGTGCCTGTCAAGGACAAGGTGAAGCGGCGAAGAAGGAAGAAGGCGCCAGATCAGGTCTGACGAGACATGTGGCAGGGATTCTGGCGCAACCTGCAGCGCAACAGGAGCGGGGTCTTTGGCAGGTCCCGCATGTTGAAACGGTGCGATTTGGGAGAGGGGAATGGCTTTGCGACGGGTGATCGCGTTGGGTGAGGCGCTGATCGATTTTTCGGCGTTGGAGGATAATGTGCCTCTGCGGGAGGTTTCTGGATTCGCGCGCAATCCGGGCGGAGCGCCGGCAAACGTTGCGGTGGGTGTGGCGCGTATGGGTGTTGCGTCACAGTTTGTGGGATGTGTGGGAGATGATCCGTTTGGCCACTATTTGATTGAGGCGATGCGCGCGTATGGTGTGGATGGGGCGCACACGCATACGGTGGCAGAACAGACGTCTCTTGCTTTTGTGGCGCGAAATGAAGGGGATCCGGACTTTTTCTTTGTGCGGCATCCAGGGGCGGACGTGATGCTGCGGGATGAGCATGTGGCGAACATTTCGCTCGATGCGGAAGCCTGTCTTCATTTTGGCACGAACTCACTGGCGGAAGACCCCATTGCCTCGACGCTGCGAAACCTCGTGACGCGTGCGCGGGAGGCGGAGGCGATCGTGAGCTTTGATGTGAATCTGCGCCCTGTTTTCTGGCGTGATCTGTACGCAGCGCTTGCCGCGGCCCGCGAGATGATGACACGCGCGGATCTGTTGAAGGTGAACCGCGCCGAATTGTTGTGGCTGACGGGGGAGCAGGATGTGGAGCGGGCGCTTTTGGCGCTTGTCGCACAAGTGCCGGGGACGGTGCTCTGCACGCTTGGCGAGGGTGGTGTGCGTGCGCGGCGTGCAGACGGGCTTGATGTGCGTGTCGCCGCGAATCGCGTGGCGTGTGTTGACGCGACAGGCGCTGGAGATTCGCTGATTGCGGCGGTGCTTTCGGTGCTTGCGCGAAGAGGTGTGGGGCGCGCAGAACTTGGGAAACTTTCGCGCGGGGAGTGGGAGGCTGTGTTGCGGTTTGCCTCGGCGGCGGCGGCGATCAACATTGGCCGGCTCGGTGCGATGAACGCGATGGCGACGTATGCGGAGACGGAGGCTTTTTTAGAAATGACGGTTCGTCCGTCGTAGCGTGCATCATCTGTAGAGGGTGCGCCAAAGCGCGGGCAGGGCACCCGCGCTTTGGTTTCTCTCGATATAAAATCTTTCCCGCTGCATGTTGATTTCTGAAAGTGCCGCGCGCTGGCCACGGCAAAGAGGATGTGCTACGCGCGATTGCGCGTAGCGACGGGGCCGCCGGACAGGATCGATGGATCGATACCCTGTTCGGTGAATTTTTTGAAGTTCGCTTCAAATTGCGCGGCGAGTTCGCGCGCGGCGGTGTCATACGTGACGGGATCGGACCACGTTTCGCGCGGCTGCAAAAGCTCGCTTGGGATGCCGTCAATCTCGGCTGGAATGGCGAGGCCGAACACGGGATCGCTAACGTATTCAGCGTGATCAAGATCGCCGCGCAGCGCCGCGTTGACCATCGCCCGCGTATACGAGAGCTTCATGCGCGAACCAACACCGTACGGACCGCCGCTCCATCCGGTGTTGACGAGGAACACGGAAGTCTGGTGCTTCTCGATGCGCTCGCCGAGCATGGTGGCATACGCGCGCGGGTGAAGCGGGAGAAAGGGACCGCCAAAGCATGCGGAGAATGTCGGTTCAGGCTGTGTCACACCGCGCTCTGTGCCGGCGAGTTTGCTCGTATAGCCTGAGAGAAAGTGGTACATCGCCTGTTCTTTGGTGAGTTTTGCGATTGGCGGCAGGACGCCAGACGCGTCTGCGGTGAGAAAAACGATCGTGCGCGGGTGATTGCCGACACCTTCTAGAAGGGCGCCTGGGATATACTCTACGGGATAGGCGGCGCGGGTGTTTTCGGTTAGCTCTGACGAATCATAATCCGGCTCGCGCGTTTTCGGATCGACCACCACGTTTTCAAGCACGGTACCAAAGCGGATGGCGCTGAAGATCTGTGGCTCGAGTTTGGGATTCAGGTTGATGCATTTTGCATAGCAACCGCCCTCAAAGTTGAACACACCGCGTGCGGACCAGCCGTGTTCGTCGTCGCCGATGAGCAGGCGTTCGGGATCGGCCGAGAGGGTGGTTTTCCCGGTGCCGGAGAGGCCGAAGAAAAGGGCGACGCGGCCGTCTTCTGTAGTATTCGCAGAACAGTGCATCGGCAAAATGTCTTGCGCTGGCAGCGTGAAATTGAGTGCGGTGAAGATCGACTTTTTCATCTCACCTGCATACTCTGTTCCGAGAATGAGCACGGTGCGGTGTTTGAAGGAGATCGCCACGCACGTCTCAGAATTTGTACCATCGCGTGTTGGATCCGCTTTCAATGCGGGGATGTCAATGACGGTGAAACCGGATGTGTGCGTGCTCACTTCATCGGCGGATGGACGGATAAAGAGCTGTTTTGCAAACAAATTGTGCCAGGCGTATTCTGTCACAACGCGAATCGGCATCCGTACAGCCGGATCGGCCCCGGCAAAACCGTCGAAGACGTAGGACGGGTTTGTGGCGAGAAAGCTGAGCGCCTGGTTATAGAGGCGCAGGAAGGTTGACTCGGACAATCTTTGATTGACAGCGCCCCAGTGAACGGTGTTCTCTGTGGTTTCATCAACGACGACATACTTGTCTTTGGGGGAGCGTCCGGTAAATTTTCCAGTCGTTGCGCGAAGTGCGCCATCTTTTGTTACAATCGCTTCATTGCGGCGAATCGCGTGTTCTGTGAGTTCAGCGACGGAGAGATTGAAGTAGGATAGAGATGCGTCGAGGGTTGATGTGAGTCGATCGGTGATTAGAGAATCGATCATGATGAACCTCCTTTAGGGATGCAAGGGTGAGACAACCTGAGATGCCAAGCGTGAACCGTGCTGTGCGTTTTGTTCAAGGAGTTCGGAAGGATAAAAGACGCATGGGTATTTCATGATTTGATTGTCGTCCATGCATACGCAGTGTTTGCTTAGATGTTCTCTTGTGGCTATAACGTATACTAAAATGCGTTATTGTGCAACATATTTGGCCAAAATGACGCAAATATGACATACTAATGGTGGTGATTACGATGGCAGCCTCACATGATAATGGAAAAGAACGCGGCGGAGAAAAGGTGGTCGCCCAGAATAAAAAGGCGACACATGATTATTTTATTGAAGATACCTTTGAGGCAGGGATCGCGCTGACTGGCACGGAGATCAAATCCATCCGCGCCGGGAAAGCCAATTTGCGCGACAGTTATGCGCGCGTCGAACATGGGGAAGTCTATCTTCATAACCTGCACATCAGCCCCTACGAGGCGGGCAATCGCTTCAATCACGACCCGATGAGAACGCGCAAGCTTTTGCTGCGGCGAGCGGAGATTCGCAAGCTGATCGGCGCGACGCGCGAGTCGGGATATTCTTTGGTGCCGCTCAAGATGTACCTGCGTGGCGGATTCTGCAAGGTGCATCTGGCGCTTGCAAAGGGGAAGAAGAACTACGACAAGCGGCACGCGATCGCAGAGCGGGACGCGAAGCGCGACATGGCGCGGGAGTTTCGAGAACGGCAGAAGGGTTGAACGAGCGGCAGAGCGCGGAAGTTCAGGGATGCGTTGGATGCACGCGCTCTGGGCTTGGTATGAGCATGGTAGCGGGGCATGTGTGCTGATGTCACGCGGGCGGTGCTGATGTCATGAAGAAATTGGTTCTTTGCTTGCTGTGTCGCGTGTGGTAATATAAATGTTGCGCTCAAAACGCGAATGACTGAATTTCCTCTGCGGGGGCGTTCTGGATTCGACGGGGATTGTTCGAGCATGAGCGGCGGGTCGTGGGGCTGCGGCCACGTTAATCACGCGGACCTAAACACAAACGCAAAAACAAAACGTAACACCTTCACAAGCAGTAACCTCGCTCTCGCTGCCTAATAAGCCTTGAGTGACGTCTTTATATCCTTCTCCCATGGGGATGTAGAGGCGCTACCTTAGTGGGATAGTCGGGGCGGTCGCTCGTGCGCCTCCGATGAATCAAAACGCGAGCTAGCCGTCACGTGAGCGCGTCGCTGCGCGCATGCGGCGGTGAATCTTAAATCGGCGACTACACCCGTAGATGTGATTGTAGCGAGGTCTTCGGACAGGGGTTCGACTCCCCTCGCCTCCACCAAAAAACCCGCGTAAATAGCGGGTTTTTTCCATGTACAGGTTGAGTTTGTAGACAAATTGTAGACAAGAGATCTTGATTGCCGCGAACGGGCTTGAAACTGTAGACAAACTGTCTACAGCATCGTTTTCAGGAACATTAGGCGAGCGCCAGCACGTTCCTCCAGGACCCGTGTGCGTTTCGCAACGTATCCTCTGACGCCAATAGGTACCGCCAACGAACGCTTACATGTTTGCTGTCGCTTGCATGATTTGCCCAGCGCTTTGCCGCTTCCATTTTTGCGCGAACTTCACTCGCTTGCATGTCGCGATCAGCTTTGACTTCGACGATCCAGTGTATATTGTCCGTGTCGATGGCTATAAAATCTGGATTGTAACGACGAAGGTCTTCCCCCGACCACAGGATAGGCAGGTCATTCGTGTGCAGTCGAACCCAAGCGACGATGTCCTGTGATTCGTCCAGAAGATTGGCCATATCGCGTTCCGGGCTACTGTCGAACCAGACCTGTTCGTACAGCGATTTTCGCCAGCCTGCATAAGCACGCCCCTTCTCGAATGCACCATATTTGTCCTCGGTTGCATCGAGACGCGTTTGTCGTACCGGCATGAATGGGCGGACACGAACCGTCGTGTTTTCCATTGGTGGTCTGGCCAGACGACTCGCTTCTTTGGTGACAAGTTGGACAAGCTTTGCTTTGGCTGTCTCCAAGTACGCGGACAAAACCGTTACGGCTGATCCTCCCATCGCATCCATCATTTCATCGACCAGGCGGCGAGCGGAGCGAATTTCGCTTTCTCTTTCGACGACGGCCTCGCAATGAACGACCGCGCTGACCAATTCATCTGCGATGTCCTCCGATGGCAAGAAGGAAGGTTGTACATAGACCGTTTCGGCAGCATCCCTTATAAGCACCTTGGTATGGCGCAGGCCCGACGTATCGATCTCTATCGTCGCCTCGACACGTTTGCGTCGAAGAGTTTCCTCCGGATCACGCGCCAAGTTACGACCCAACGCGCGGAATGGCTCGACATCAGTAATATCAGCCAAAGAGAAAGGTACTGGTACGGGAATCATCTTGACGACCGGGAGTTCGATCCGTGGAAGAGACGGATTTGGCTGCATATCGCGAACCGTTTCGACTATTCGCTGACTCTCTTCTAATCGTGTATCGGTATCAACAATGGCGAAGCCACTGCCTTTCGAGTAACTCCCCGAGCCCTTTGTATCTGTAGTCTCGTTTGTTGTCGTTTCGCCAGAGGGGGATGTATCCCAGGCATGCTCGCTTTCCTTCGCTCGCTCTGGTATATCGGCCACCGGGCGCTGCGCTTGCCAAGGCTGATCCGGCAAAGGTCCTTGCGACTCGTCGCGCCTCACAACGGTATTGCCGCTCTCGTCACGGTGCACAAGCATTTGGACTCGATGATCCCGCAACTGTTCATTCATCAAGCCGGTCCGTCTCAGGAGATCGTCGTAGCGTTCGTGGGCCAGTACCTCCAGGGTATCCAACATCTCTTCCCCAGTGTACTGACCAAAGGGCAGACGGAGCCCGCGGCCAAGTGTTTGTTCGGTCAAGATGTCGGAGACCGACGCACGCATGGAAGCCAGCACATAGACGTTCTTCACGTCCCAGCCCTCTTTGAGCATACCGACGGAAATGATGATGCGGATGGGGGAGTTTGGCTCCTCTACAGTCTCTAATTTTTCGAGCGCGTCATCTGGCGCGTTGGAATGTACGGTCAGGATAGCTCCTGCGAATCGGCCGTCCATAAATGTCGTGGACTCCATGTATTGCGCGTATTCGTTTGCTTCATTAATTGACTGTGCAACGACAAGCATGACCGGGTGTATAGGCTGCAATTGATGGGCAGAGCACCATATGCTAATGGCCCGAGCTTTGAGTTCAAGTAGACGTGCCCCATCCGTTAACTGGGTGTAGGGATCGCGGCGGTCATCTCGACGACCAACAATCACAGGGGTTTTGACTAGCTTCTCCGCAACGGCAGCAGATAGCGGGTACTTGAAGATCATATCCTCATCGCGAGTGTTCGGGTGAGGGGTGGCCGTAAGGCCGATGAGCGCATAGGGTTCGAGTTCACGAATGGTTCGCGAAAATGCCGGGCTGAAATAGCAGTGGTGCTCGTCGGCAAAAATGAATAGATCGTCAAGTCCGTGGAGATGTTCGTAAAACGCTTCTCCAAGTCCCTCGCGAAATTCATGTGTACGGCGACCCAACTGTGTGGTCGGCTTCGTGAGACTCTGCACTGTGAAGATGTAGAGCTTCACCTGCATCGGATCATCCATGGCGGCCCGCATGGCTGGAGAGTCGAAGTTGTCCGCAGTAATCACCACGGGAGCAGTTTCCATAATGTGCAGCATGCTTTTCGGATGGCCCGGCGTGAAGTTTGCGACTGTTTTGTTCAGAATTGTCCGTCCGGGTGTAATGACGGCGAAATTCCGTATGCCCTCTACACGGGCCATATACTCGATGGTCGCCGCCAGTATGTATGTCTTACCAACGCCCGTTGCAGAGACCACGAGGGACTCCATAGGCGGCTCCCCGCGCTCCTGATTGTAGTAGGCATAAAGAGCAGTGGCTATGGAGTATACAGCCTGCTGGTTTGGTTTTCGCAAGTTCATGCGGCCCGAAATTTCTGCAAGAGCGTTCAGATCTACAACTCGGTCAGTCACGGGATATCACCTCGCTTGGCGACAGTTCTTGTTCTGTACTATCCTCAATGAACTCCGGTGGCTGATACCTATACCCGGCAAGCAGGGCGCTGGGAATCTTACGAATCGACGAACCCGGACGCAGTTTCCGCAGCACTGTTCTCGCTTTTGGATCAACAGCGGTTCCGCAGAGAAGGAGCAGCTCGTCTTCGGCCATGTGTTGGACGAGCAATTGCACGACGACGTCGTTAACCATGCCATCGACTACAGCCAGGTGCTGTTTGCCTTTCCGACCGCAGAAGGGCGGTTCCTGGGAGTGGTCGAAACCCAACTGCGCAGCAACCGCTTGCGACAGTTTTCCGTTCGTGGCCCAGTCGGACAGCATGACTCGACCGCCGACGTCCGTGAACATGGAGGGGCCAATGCGGAGATAATCAAAACCTCCGCCGCCTTCCCAACCTGCGGACTCAGTGACGCCACCAGGGTCTTGGCCGCCAACAACCTTTTGAAGACGGGGAATGATGAAGTTGTTGACTGTATCCTCGCTCCATTCAACCGTGACCCACCGGCGGCCCATTTTGTGAGCAACTGCAGCAGTGGTGCCGGAGCCCGCAAAACAGTCAAGCACGATGTCGCCGGGGTTAGAGGCAATGTGAATGATGCGCTCCATCAGGCGCTCCGGCTTTGGGGTGGCAAAAGGAACCGTGTCAGCGAGTACAGCTATCACCTCATTTTTCGCGTCTCCTGTAGTACCTACCTCTTGATGTGACCATATCGAGACGGGCACGAGCCCTGCAGGAACCTCCGAGAGAAATCGCTTTACACGAGGAGCTCCGTTCCCATCACGTCCGAACCAAATTCGGTTGTCGCTTATTAATTCCTGGAACCGATCTTCTGTGTACAACCAGCAACGTCCTGGCGGTGGGTCAATCGTGCGACCTGATGGACGAGTAATCGAATAGAATTGGGAAGCACGACGTCCAGGCCCTGCCTTTGCGTGTGCTGGGAGTGATGTCCATATGCCGCGCGGATCGTTATCTGGATTTTCGTAGCGACCGATTTGTTCGTCCGTTGGCGGAAGAAGGTTCCTGGTTGTTGCCCAAACGGAGCGCTCATTCGCGTACACAATAATGTAGTCATGGGTGGTAGAGATATCTGTACGATTTTCTCGCGTATGCGATTTTTGCCATATCACCGTCGCTACAAAGTTGTCCGGTCCGAACACTTCGTCCATGACGCACCGAAGTCTGTGTTGTTCGGAGTCGTCACAATGAACCCACACTGACCCCCCTGGGGCGAGCAAGTCCTTAATATTGCGAAGGCGGTCGCGCATCATCGTCAGCCACACCGAATGTTCAAGCGCGTCGTGATACTGTTCGAAGGTTTGCCTTGTGTTGAAAGGAGGATCTATATAGGCCAGCTTTACTTTGCCGACGTATTTGTCTCGGTACGAGGGGATTTTGCACAAGGACTCCAGCGCGTACAGGGAGTCGCCTTGAATGAGCAGGTTGCCACTATTTCGCTCACCATATGTACTTTCAGACTGCAGAAGCCGTACCTCAGCGACCCTGTAGTCAGAAGGGGATACCCACTCGTAATTGCCCGTTTGCTGGGCGAGCAGTCGCTTGTCCTTGTTCGTCCAAGTGAGTTCGAGCCTGCCCTTGTATTTCTGCTCCATGAAATCGCCCCCATCTGATAGAATAATACCAGAAACAGGCGAGAGGCGGGGAGATATATCTATACAGGCTGGGTATACGTCGCTCTCTATCGGACAAGGGGAGTATATTTGTGCTGATGAATAAAATAATTGTATTATTATCCAACCCATCGTGGGATTCTGTTATTATTTCCTTTCTAACCGCACTGTTTACTGCAGCATATGTTGTTCTGACCAGAAGATTAGTTATCGGCAGCAAAGCAGCTTTTTTTGTGGCCCATATTGTGCCCGGTGCGGAAGATAATTTCAATTCTCTATTTCTCGAATTTACGAATCCCACAGGCAATTTGTTGAGAGATTTGACTCTAATATTTAACCCAGACTGCATGTTAATCACGAAAAAGACATTGGGGGAGCTGTTTGGCAAGATGACCGTCTTGCTTCCCGGAGAACGTGTTCGGTGTTACCTCGTAAGTGCGGTTGATAGAACCAGAATTGAGGAGATGTTCCCTGATGGGCAGTTAGTAATTAAGGCTTTATGGCACGATTCAGCACGAAAAAAAGCACAAAGCCAGAAATTGGTTCTGAAAATCGACCAATTCATCGGACTGCCAATTTCCAATGGGCAAGACAAAATTGCTGAAGCCATTTCCGCCGCTACAGAGGCTCTCCTCATAACATCTGCCTTCAGTAACGAAAGTCGCGAGGCGATGACTAATCAACGGCGCACTATTGATATGAGAGACTTGCCCCTGAAGTTAGTTTGGTTTAAAACCTCAGAGGGTTGGAAAAAAATCATGCCAATGCGGTTGATTTACTTGAATAAGCAGAGAATTTTGCAACCAGTTACATCGGTAGGTGACTTAGGGCCTGCAGGGTTTCAACATCCAATTCTTTCGAAAGGAAGAATTTATGTGTTTTTTGATAACTGCCTACACATAGAGAGAGACTTGCGTACAACCAATCCGCGTGGGATAAAAGCATACATATGTATCGATGGAACTACCTACGTTTGTAGGGTCTCGGGTTCTACCTCCATTGTAAATTTGTCTTCTGACGGTCTGTCTACGGGAAGATGGGTATTGGACGTTGAGGACGAAAAAACGGCTCAAAAGGACGAACGATGAGTCTCACTCGCAGTTGCCGTTTTAGGGGTAAAAGCTATGAATTTCATCGTTTGGGTATTAAGGTGGGGACGGAATTTGTGGGGGGAGTCTGTATGACTAATTTCCGTCAAAATACCCTTATAAAGGATTCGAAAGGAGAATGAGCAGGTGAATTCTGATGCGGAGATACGAATCACGCCGCCCGAAGGGGAGGAAGAGCGGGAGTGGTTGACTCAATTATGGCAATCTGAGTGGGGCGGGGACAACATGGTCAGTCGTGGCCACGTGTTTCATCTCGCGGATATGAAATCGCTCGTTGCGAAGGCAGACAGCGAGCTTGTCGGCGCTGCCACTTTCCGGTTTGATGAAGCTGACGGGTGCGAACTCATGAGCATCAACGCGATTAGACAGGGTGGCGGTGTTGGAACGAAGCTACTGGCAGCCTTGGAGGACGAAGCACGCAAAGCTGGATGCAGCCGGATATGGCTTATCACGAGCAACGACAACCTCAATGCACTACGATTTTACCAGCGGCGAGGATACCGCATCACAGCTATATATTCAGGTGCCATTGACGAAGCCAGGTGCATCAAGCCCACGATTCCATGCATTGGCGATCACGATATCGAGATCCACGACGAAATTGAGCTGGCGAAGGACATTCAAGGAGGTGGTCGACGCGATGTGAATTGAAACAAATCGCCTGCTCTTTCGTCCTTATTCACTGCATTCTGAGACTGCAACCTTAAATGGCTGACCAAAGGCCGTGGGATCATTGGATAATCAGGCCCCACGCCATCTTTAGTGGGCGGTGAAGAATTTCCCCTTGCTGGGTCTAGAATAAGCGAGGTCACGGGAAAGATACGAAAAATATAATTTCTACTGGAAACCGGCAGGAATCGGCAGTACGCAACGCGAAAAGCCTCCAAAGGGTCCATCCTAAGGAGGCGATGCCACTGTGACGAAACAGTGGGTACGGGAGTTCATCCAGTACTCTTCTAGAATATACGGATTGTCTCAAATGATCAAGCATGCGCGAGATGGACGAAGACAGCCTCAGATTCCTTCGTCTGTGATTTTTACTGTTTTGTTGGCTGGGTTCGCACTGCGAACGCCAAGCATGGAGGACTTAGAGCGGCAGCTTCGCAAGGGGCGATTTCAAAAGCTGCTGCCTCGGCATGCACGCGTTCCTTCCCACGACACGATACGATATGCCCTGCGTCAATGGGACTTGGAGACGCTCACCCAAAGCCATGATCAGATGATCGCCAAATACAAGCGCAACCGAGGTCCGCAAAAGGGAACGTTGGATGGGTGGCGCGTAGTGGCGGTCGATGGGGTGGAACTGTTCAATAACACGTGCCATTCGTGCAAAGATTGCCTGACCCGCTTCCACAAGACCACGGGTGTGACGGAGTACTTTCACCGGGCGGTGATGATGCAACAGGTGGGCGCGGACCCCCACATGATCTATGGTCTCGAGATGTTGCGGCCTGGTGATGGGGCGGATAAGGCCGAAGGGGAGACCACAGCCGCGCAGCGGTTGATCCGTGAGACGATTCGTCGTCATGGACGACTGGCGGATATCGCAGTGTTCGATGCATTGTACGCGAAGGCGTCTGTGATACACGATTGCTTGGATCATGCCATGGACGTGGTGATTCGCATGAAGGAAGAGCGGCGGCTGATCATGCAGGATGCCAAAGGACTCTTTGATACACGGCCCGCCGATTGCGAGTGGGTGGAGCAAAGAAACGGAAAAAACCTTGTGCGAGTGAAGGCATGGGATGAACCAGGTCTGGCGAGTTGGCCACAAGTTCGGATTCCGATGCGGATGGTCAAGGCAGTCTATACGGCCGAGAAGACGGTTGTACAGGGCGGGAAGAGGCAACAGGTCACAGAAATCACGGAACGATGGATGGCGACCACCTGTGATCCGAACGCTGTACCGGCCAAGACGGTGGCGCGAATCATGGCTGCGCGCTGGGATATTGAGAACACTGGGTTCCATGATCTCAAGACGTACTGGCACATGGATCATGCGTATGTACATGAACCCACCGCGATCCGAGCTTGGCTTGGCATCTTGGTGATCACAGTGAATTTGTTCTATACGTTTGTGTACGGCCATTTGCACCACTTCCGGGAGTGGAAGATTCCGTTGACAGAGGTGGTCGAAGAAATGAAGGAACAAATGCGGTGGCTGTCAGCCAACCTTGCACGGCTGCTCTGGGTAGGGGATTAAACGAGAAAATGGTGGCGTCGCCTTCCTTCGACATAGGATGGGTTGGGTACAGTGCGCACCGACGAGTGCGAAAAATGTCGAATTAGCAAAGATCCTGAAGTCTGGTTCTATTTGGCATTCGAATGGTCCCCGTGGTCGACCAACTGGGAAAAAGATGCGTGGGGCCTGCTACCGACCGAAGCCACTATAATTGCTCGTTCAGTAATACAGGGGACATGATGCCAGTTAAGCAAATCTATTGCGGATTCTTAACTTCGATATTTGCTTGTTCATATTGCATTGTTGGTGATTCGAAAACAATTGATTTTGATGGATTTGAACCTATTAGTTCGAATGTGGTAAATAAACCCGATATTCTTCCATGAAACGAAACCTTTCCCAGTTCCTTGCCCACGTCACGCTGAGTGACCGAACGGACAACTTTGTAAAGATGGTTGTTCCAACCCAAGACAGTGCCACTGGGTATGGCGTTTTGAGATTGAGTATGGGTTCCACACCCTGACAATCCCAACAACACAATGATTTGACCAATGAGTTTTTTCATTGTTGTAGCCCTCCATTTCAGTAAATAGACGTTCCATGATGAAAATAGGTTACGTAGTTTAGATTGGGTGCTTAAGAGGTTCTTTTCTGAGGGCAAGTATACAAAAAAGCCGCTCCGAAGTGGGAGTGGCTATCTTCTTGGAATGTGCTTTTGTGGTGCGCCCGAAGGGAATCGAACCCCTACCTCAGGCTCCGGAGGCCTACGTCCTATCCATTGGACCACGGGCGCATGATTTTGATGCAACAAATGAAGTATACAGGGATGAAGAGGGCAACGCAACTAATGGGGAGTGGTGCGTGAATTGGTGGGGCACGAATCGAACTGCGGATTCGTTATTTGTTCATGGTGTGGTGGTGTTTGGCAGGTTGGTTCACTTTACGAGGTGAAGGATTTAGCGTAGATTAGGGTTGGGAGGGATTGGCTTGAGGATGCGATCCATGTTAACAGGATTGGCGACTGTGATTGTACTGGGTACGGTGGCTGGGGTCGCAGTAAAGAATCCATCGGTTCTCCATGCAGGGACATCTGCGATTGGAAATGTGCTAGGAAAAATCACTGGGCATGCGGCGCAAAGTGTATCGGGGGTTCGTGCGCTGTCGCACCCGAAAACGGCAGCCGCCAAAAACCTTGTCACGACAAACAATGCACCGCCGCCGACTCCGGTTGTCATTGATGGTGTGAGCATGCGGTATAACCCCTATAAACCTTCCGATGGGGCATACCCCAGTTTGGCCGGGGTTAAGCATTTATGGATTGACGTGAGCGTCGATCAACAACTCGTGTATATCATGAATGGAAACCATGTTTTGTATACGATGGTAACATCGACTGGACTTGACACGGTTCCGGGGAATAGCACCCCTCTTGGTGTATATCACATCCAGGCGGAGCGGGGGACGTGGTTTTACGCGCCGCAGTATCAGATGGGTGCCCAGTACTGGGTTTCTTGGCTTGGGCACGGGGTTTTTCTCTTTCACTCTGTCACAGAAACGATCAATCACAAGCTGATACCGACCGTTGCCGCAAAGCTTATGAGCAAAGCGTCGCACGGATGTTTTCATCTCACGATTCCTGACGCACAGTGGGTGTATAACCACATTCCGTACCATACGACGGTTGTCGTGGAGCAGGCGCCTGTCCGCTTGTTGAATCATCAGATCTACAAACCGTCCGCCGAACAGAAGGCAGCCGCACTGACGAATCCGCCGGGTGGGGCAAACGCTATGCAGTCATCTTGATCTTGATACGTAAACATTCCAAATGGAAAACACCAGTTGCTGGAGCGCTCCAGCAACTGGTGTTTTTTGCTGCGACAGACTGTCTGTTGATTGTTTCGGTTAGTTTGTATCGATCAGTGCTGTCCCCCGTCAAGGATTTCGCGCTGCCGTCTGGCAGTGGCGTCAAGCACGCGATCAAAAAGGGACTCATCCATTTTCGTCAGTTCTTTAAGCCCCGCTTCCGTCACGCCGCCGGGCACGGCCACCCGTTCGATGACTGTTGTAAAATCATAGATGTCAGAGGCGACGAGAGTGCCAAGCCCCTCCATCATATGGGCAATAAGCATCTGGGCGGTTGCCATGTCCACGCCTTTTTGATGGGCAGCCTTTTGAAATGAGAGGGCCAGGTGTGAAAAGAAGGCGGGCGCACAACTGGTCAGGTCCGAATAGATGCGCACGTCCTCTTCGGCAATCGTGTGAATCCTTCCAATGCAAGACAGCGTGTCGACAAACGCATTTCTTTGGTGTTCGCGCCAACGTTCGCTGAACATGACGAGCGCGACGCCTGCATTTGCACGTTGTGTGACAGAAGGGATCAATTTGCAGACAAGGCTGTCGCAGAAGGTTTCAAGCTCATAAAGGGAGATCGAACTACACGTCGAAATTACCCATTGGTCTTTGCGGAGCATTCCGCCGATTGCGCGCATCACGTTGCGCAGATCATTTGGGCGAAGACAAAGAAAGATGTGATCCGCGCGAGTGACTACATCTTCTAATGTGCGTGTTGCCTGTATGGTTTTTGGAAACGTGTCCGCCAATGATTCAGCCTTGTCCCAGGAGCGGTTGTAGACCGTTATCGCTGCATTTGGTGCGGCGACTGCAAGGGCGGTGGCAAGCATGCTGCCGATGCGACCGGTGCCAATCACGCCTAGGTTCACAAGGATCCCTCCACTCCTACACGATGTCATCTACAAGAGAATATGCTGATTGCAGGGTGAATACGCCTTAGAGGCTCGGCAGGACTTTTTACCTTTGTCGCGAAATATAAATCGAGGAACCATGCGCTTAGGGGGAAGGCTGATGCGGCAACACGTAGAGCTTGTACTCGCCCAGCAACAGCGGCTTGCAATGACTCAAACCATGCAGCAAGCGGTGGCTATCCTGCAAATGGGAACGATTGAACTGTGGGACTTTACGGAAACTGCAATCCTAGAAAACCCTCTGCTAGAGTGGGCGCAGGATGACTTGCGCGCACAATTTGAACAATCCCTTGCGACAACCAAGCGCGAGTGGCGAGAGCGTCAGCGACTTCGCGGCCTTGGACAGCGCGAAGACGCCGCGTCTCTCTTAAAAGATGAGCGCGTGACGTCACTCGCGGGTGCGCTTCGTGAGCAAGTAGGGTTCCTTGCGATTCACGAGCGGACTGCGCGCATCTTGCGCGGATTGATTGATTGTTTGGATGAGCGTGGCTATCTTGAATTGACGACGGCCGAACTGGCGTCCGCTTTTCACGCGTCAGAGCTAGAGATTGAATCGGCGCGCTCAATTTTGCAGGGCTTTGAACCACGCGGTGTCGGTGCGCGCGATTTGCGGGAGTGTCTCGTTTTGCAGCTTCTGGACCGGCCGTCAAGCGATGTGCGCACGCTTGCGATTGAGCTTGTGAACAGCCATCTCGCGACACTCGCGGAATCCGGTTATGCCAAAGGCCTCGCGCGTCAACTGAAAACAACGGCGGACCGCGTGGAGGAGGCGGTTGCGATGATTCGCACCACCGATCCGCGGCCAGGGTTGCGATACACACAGAATGAAACCGGATACATTGTGCCGGATGTGAGTGTGGTCCATGTCGGTTCACATTATGTCACAGTCGTCAATGATTGGGCGGTTCCGTCGCTTCGCATCTCGCAGATGTATGAAACATGTCTCAAGCGGGGCACGCGAGAAGATCAGGAGTATCTGAAGCGACAGTGGATGGAGGCAAAAACGCTGATTCGCAGCATTGATGCGCGGCAGCGAACCCTTCAGCGCGTTTGTGATCTGATGGTCGAGTACCAGGAGGATTTTTTTCATCAAGGGCCGTCTGGACTTCGCCCGCTCACCATGAAGGCGGTGGCAGATGCACTTCATCTGCACGTTTCGACGGTGAGCAGGACAGTTGCCGGAAAGTATATACAGACACCGCGGGGGACGGTGGAACTGCGGCGATTTTTTGTAAACGGTCTTCCTTCAGCGCAGGGAGATGACATTTCATCGACCCAGTTGCAAGGGATGATCCGCCGGATGATTGAGCAGGAACACAGCGCGCAACCGCTTTCTGATCGGGAAATCGCGGAACGTCTTTTTGCGATGGGCAATCAAGTCTCTCGTCGCACGGTTGCCAAGTACCGTGAGGAGATGGGTTTTAAAGCGTCGTCGCGCAGAAAACGTTAAGACGCTGAGACCGCGTGCGCTCGAATGTGCCGTTGTGTATCCTTTGTCACATGGTGTTGCTGTCCTTTCGTCTTTTCTTTTTTAGGATCCGCCATGTTGCGGGTCCTTTTTGACTTGCGCCAAAGGAAAAGGAAACGTATAGTAAAGGTGATCCGGGACTCTTTTTGTCTCTGCGGGACGTGTTTTGTCCCGAAAGCTGAGGGACGGGGGCGGTTTTTATCGATTCACTCCTTGTGAGTCAGCGCCTTGTGCCAGAATTGACCGAAAAGGTCAGGACGCGCTATCGCGTGCTAAAGCGCATTGAACTTCACCAGCCTGTAGGGCGGCGAACGCTTGCACATGTGCTTGGCGTATCAGAGCGCGTTCTTCGCGCGGACGTGGAAGTCTTTAAGGAACAGGGACTGATTGAGGTGGGGCCGCTTGGCACGTCGATTACTGAGTCTGGGATTGACGTGTTGCACGCGCTTGATCCGATCATGAAGACACTGGATGGCCGGGCAGAAATGGAGCTCTCTCTTGCCGAGCATCTTGGTATCGCGCGTGTCGTCGTCGTCTCAGGGGACAGTGAGCAAAGCGAGGATGTCATGCGCGATGTCGGACAGGCAGCGGCCCACGTCTTGCGCACGTTTTTGCACCCCCCATGTACGGTGGCTGTCACAGGCGGGTCGTCGCTTGCGATGCTCGCCGAGTTAATGCCACAGGCGACCTCTACCCAGGATGTGGAAGTTGTCCCTGCGCGCGGTGGATTGGGTGAGCGGCACGAACTGCTCGCAAACACCATCGCTTCGCAATTGGCCGCCCGCCTCGGTGGGAGATACCGCATGTTTCACGTCCCCGAGTCGCTCAGCCGGACGACGGCAGAACGTCTTGCGCAGGAGCCGACGATCGCTGAGATGATCGATCGGATCCGCGGCGCGAACCTCGTTGTGCACGGGATCGGCGATGCGCTCACGATGGCGATGCGGCGTGGTCTTGACGAAGAGACGGTGTCACACCTCACGGTACGCGGCGCTGTCGCGGAAGCGTTTGGATACTTTTTTGACGCAGAAGGGCACATTGTGCACATGATGAACACGGTGGGACTGAAGCTTGAAGATCTCACCGGCGAAAAAATGGTCATTGGCGTCGCCGGCGGACGGGCCAAGGGACCTGCCATTGAAGCAGTTGCACACGCTTATCGCATGGACGCGCTGGTGACGGATGAGGGAGCGGCGCGCGCCATTTTAAAAAAAGGAGAATGGTAAATGGGAGTCAAGGTTGGCATTAACGGGTTTGGCCGCATCGGCCGTAATGTGTTTCGCGCAGCGTTTGATCGCAAGGATGTCGAGATTGTCGCGGTGAATGATTTGACGAACGCCGAGACGCTTGCCATGCTTCTTCAGTATGATTCCGTACACGGGAAATTCCCGTATGAAGTAACAGCGGACGGATCGGATTTGATCGTAAACGACCGTCGCATTCGTGTGTTTTCCGAGCGCGATCCAGGAAATTTGCCGTGGGCGAGTGTCGGCGTCGAGATCGTGATTGAGTCGACGGGTATCTTTACGGAAAAATCAAAAGCAGAGGTGCACATCACCAAAGGCGGCGCGAAAAAGGTGATCATCTCGCGCCCGCCACCAATGAAGACATCACGATCGTCATGGGCGTCAACCATGACAAGTATGACGCGGCGTCCCATCATGTCATCTCAAACGCCTCTTGTACCACAAACTGTCTCGCGCCGATCGCGAAAGTGCTGCATGAGAAGTTTGGCATCATTCACGGCCTGATGACCACGGTTCACTCGTATACGAATGACCAACAGATCCTCGATCTTCCGCACAAAGACTTGCGTCGCGCGAGGGCGGCCGGACTCTCGATCATCCCAACTTCGACGGGAGCCGCCAAAGCCGTTTCGCTCGTGCTTCCAGAACTCAAAGGGAAACTCAACGGATTTTCGATGCGTGTACCGACGCCAAATGTCTCAGTGGTCGACTTAACGGCAGAACTCGCGCGTGAGGTGACCGTCGATGAGGTGAACGATGCGCTGCTTGCCGCCACAAAAGAAGGATCCCTCGTCGGATACCTCGACTACACGGATAAACCACTCGTTTCCAAAGACTTCAACGGCGATCCGCACTCCTCAGTAGTCGACGCGCTCTCGACGATGGTGATTGAGGGTACGATGGTCAAAGTGGTGTCCTGGTATGACAATGAGTGGGGCTACTCCAATCGCGTCGTCGATCTGGTTGCATACGTTTCGAGGTGATTTTATGAGTGAAAACAGTTCGTTTCAGACGCTTAGCGATGTGAATCCAAGAGGGCTGCGCGTGTTTGTGCGCGCAGACTTCAACGTGCCGATGGAACATGGTGTCATCACGGATGACACGCGGATTCGCGCGGCGCTCCCGACGATCAGGGAGCTTGTCGAACGCGGCGGGCGTGTCATTCTGGCGTCGCATCTCGGACGTCCAAAGGGAAGGGAAGACGCAGCGTACTCCCTCGCCCCAGTTGCCGCAAGACTCGCTGATTACCTGAAGCAGCCTGTTGTGTTTAGCAAAGAGAGCACGGGACCAGAAGCAGAGGCGGCGGTGAATGCGCTTCGCGAGGGAGAGGTGCTTCTTCTTGAAAACGTGCGGTTTCACGCGGGCGAAGAAAAGAATGATCCGGAACTGGCCGAGCGTTTCGCTGCACTCGCCGATTTGTACGTAAATGACGCATTCGGCGCGGCACATCGCGCGCATGCCAGCACTGCCGGGATTACCGCCCATCTGAGGGCGGTGGCGGGACGACTGATGGAGCGCGAACTGCGCGTCATGGGCGCGGCGCTGCAAAACCCGGAGCGACCGTTTACCGCGATTATCGGAGGCGCCAAGGTCAGCGACAAAATCAAGGTGATCGAGAATCTGCTCGAAAAAGTGGACTTTCTTCTAATCGGCGGCGGAATGGCCAATACCTTCTTGCTCGCGCAGGGGTACGCAGTCGGCAAGTCGCTTGTTGAAACCGATCTCGTTTCAACGGCGCGCGCGCTGATCCGCAAAGCGGAAGGATCCGGCAAGTCTCTGCTGCTTCCAACGGACTTGATCGTTGCAACACGCTTTGCCGCAGACGCTGATCACCGCGTCGCAGCGCTTGACGCTGTAAGGGAAGAAGAGATGGCGCTTGACATCGGACCTGAAACGATTGCCCGCTATCGTGCGGCAGTCGCTGCGTCACGCACAGTCATCTGGAACGGCCCGATGGGCGTCTTTGAGATGGATGCCTTCTCACACGGAACGCGCGCGATCGCGCAGGCGATGGCAGAAGTGGCCGGGACGACGATCATTGGCGGCGGTGACTCTGTTGCGGCGATCGAGAAAGTGGGGCTTGCGGAGCGCATGACGCACATCTCGACAGGTGGCGGCGCATCGCTTGAGTTCTTGGAAGGCCGTGTATTGCCTGGTGTCGAGTCGCTGGCAAGGAGGAGTTCCTGATGCGCACACCGCTGATTGCAGGAAACTGGAAGATGTACAAGACGCGGCAAGAAGCGTTCGCGTTTGTTGACGCGCTAAAAAATTTGTTGGCGTCGATCGATCAAAAGCGTGTCGAAGGGATGATTTTTGCACCCTATCTCGCGCTGGTCGGATTGGCCGACGCACTCGCGGGTACTGGCATTCACGTTGGCGCGCAGAATGTGCATCAAGCCAAAGAGGGAGCGCACACAGGCGAGGTCTCGCTTGGAATGCTCCGCGAGGTGGGCGTCGAGTCGGTCATTCTCGGGCACTCTGAGCGGCGCGCCGACTGTGGTGAAACAGATCAGGCGGTGGCTGAAAAAACAGAGGCCGTCTTGCTTGCGGGGCTCACGCCGATCGTCTGTGTCGGTGAGACACTCGAGCAACGCGAAGCAGGACAAACGGTGGCAGTCATCTCGGCGCAAGTAAACGCGGTGGTCGAGCATCTGACGCGCGCAAACGCACCGGAAGAACTTGCCTCAAAGCTAGCGCGCCTGGTGTTTGCCTACGAGCCGATCTGGGCGATCGGGACAGGCAAAACAGCGTCAGTGTCTGACGCGACGGGTGTCATCTCAGGGATCCGTTCAACGCTCACGCGTGTCCTTGACAATCGCGCAGAAGCGGTGCGCATTCTGTATGGCGGCAGTGTCAAACCGGAGAATCTCGGGGGCTTTCTCGCCGAAAAAGATATTGACGGGGCGTTGGTTGGCGGCGCGAGCCTCGCACCGGACTCTTATGCGGCACTGCTCTCCGTCGCGGCGGAGGCGAATGCGTCGTGACAGGTAAAACCCGCGTGACGCCGCTTGCGCTGATTATCCTCGACGGGTTTGGCTTGACAGACGAACTGCGGGGCAATGCAGTCGCCGCTGCGCATAAACCGAACTTTGACCGCCTCGCAAAAACGTATCCGTTTACGACATTGCGCGCAAGCGGGGAGGCGGTGGGACTTCCCGAAGGGCAAATGGGCAACTCGGAAGTCGGTCATTTGAATCTCGGCGCAGGCCGCGTGGTGTACCAAGATCTGACGCGGATCACAAAGTCGATTCGCGATGGCGACTTTATGGAAAATAAAGCTTTTCAAAGCCTCGCGGCGCATCTGCGGACAAAACAGCGTGCGCTTCATCTCTGTGGGCTTCTCTCGGATGGCGGAGTACATAGTCACATCGACCATCTGTTTGCACTGCTTGCGTTTGCCAAGAGAGAAAGGCTTGAGCGTGTGTACGTTCACGCATTCCTTGACGGACGCGACGTTCTCCCGACGACTGGCGTCTCTTTTTTGCGCGCACTAAAGGCGCGCATGAGCGAACTTGGTGTCGGGCAGATCGCGACGGTGCAAGGCCGCTATTACGCGATGGATCGCGATCGCCGCTATGAGCGCACAGAAAAAGCGTATCGCGCTATGGTGGACGGCGTGGGGGAGCGCGTGGCGGATCCAGTTGCCGCCGTTGAGATGAGCTATGCGCGGGGGGTCACGGATGAGTTTGTTTTGCCGCTCGTCGTTGTAAATGATCAGGATGTACCTGTCGCGACGATTCAAGAGGACGACGGCGTGCTCATGTTCAATTTTCGTCCTGACCGCGCGGTGCAGATCAGTCAGGCGTTTGCGAAGGACGATTTTGCGGGATTTGACCGCGGCGCGGCGCGTCCGCATACGCAATTTGTGAGTATGACGCATTACAGTGACACAGTCGGCGGAACCGTGGCGTTCACACCGACGAAGCTTGAGAATACGCTTGGGGATGTCTTGGCGCAGCATCAGCTTCGCCAGTTGCGCCTCGCTGAAACGGAAAAGTTTCCTCACGTCACATCGTTTTTTAGCGGGGGCCGCGAAGAAAAATTTGGGCTTGAAGAGCGTGTGCTCATTCCGTCGCCAAAGGTTGCAACGTATGACTTGCAGCCGGAGATGAGCGCGGAGCAGGTGGCTGACGCGGCGGTTGCGCATATCAAAGAACGTGCGACCGATGTGATCATCCTGAATTTCGCAAACCCGGATATGGTCGGCCACTCAGGGATTATGGAGGCGGCGGTGCGCGCTGTCGAAGCGGTTGACATCTGTCTTGGCTACGTCACGGACGCGCTCTTTGCGGCGGGCGGTGCGGCGATTGTGATTGCCGATCACGGAAATGCCGAAGTGATGATCGATCTCGCGTCAGGCGGGCCATGCACCACGCATACGACAAACCCCGTACCGTGCATCATCACACTACCGGGGTTGACGCTGCGCGCGGATGGCATCCTCGCGGATGTCGCGCCGACGATGCTCGATTTGCTCGCGCTTTCAAAACCGCAGGAAATGACCGGTTCATCGATCATCGCTTCATCGAAATAGACGCTGACATGGCGCTTTCGCGCCACCGTCTACGTGAGAAATAATTGGCAACGCTATTTTTTCGAGTTCGTTCGTTTTCCATTTCATGTTTTGGAGGTCTGACAATGCTTATTTATGATGTCGCCGCGCGTGAAGTGCTCGATTCGCGAGGCAATCCGACTGTGGAAGTGGAAGTGTTGCTAGAGAGCGGTGAGCGCGGACGGGCGATTGTCCCTTCCGGCGCGTCAACGGGTGCGCACGAGGCGGTAGAACTGCGTGACGGCGACGCGACCCGCTATCTCGGCAAAGGTGTGGCGCAGGCAGTCGCCAATGTCGAAGATGTGATTGCGCCAGAGATCGCGGGGATGGATGCGACCGATCAGATTGGGGTCGATCGCATGCTCATCGAGCTTGACGGCACGGAGAACAAGGGCAAGCTCGGCGCAAACGCCATTCTTGGCGTCTCGCTCGCCGTCGCGCGCGCGGCGGCCACGGCGCTTGAACTGCCGCTTTACGCATACCTCGGCGGCGTGAACGCAAAGACCCTGCCTGTCCCGATGATGAACATCCTGAATGGCGGGAAGCATGCAGACAACACGGTGGATATCCAGGAGTTCATGGTTATGCCCATCGGCGCGCCAAGCTTTAAAGAGGGCTTGCGCATGGGTGCGGAGATTTTCCATCACCTGAAAAATGTGCTGCGCAAAAAAGGGCTCGCGACGTCTGTCGGTGACGAGGGCGGCTTCGCGCCAAATCTCGCGTCAAGCGAAGAGGCGCTGCAGGTAATCCTTGAGGCGATCACAGCGGCTGGTTATCGTCCAGGGGATGACGTGCGGCTTGCGCTTGATGTGGCGAGCACAGAGATGTTCAAGGATGGCGTCTACCACTTTGAGGGCGAGGGCGTTACGCGAAACACGGATGAGATGATTCGCTATTACGAGCATCTCGTGAACAACTTCCCGATCCAGTCGATCGAAGACGGACTTGCAGAGGATGACTGGGATGGCTTCGCAGCGCTCACCAGGCACTTGGGCCAGCGCGTGCAACTTGTTGGCGACGATCTGTTTGTGACAAACACGAAGCGACTTGCGCGCGGGATCGAACAGCGCATCGCAAACTCGATTCTCGTCAAAGTCAACCAAATCGGCACGCTCACCGAGACGCTCGACGCCATCGAGATGGCGAAGCGCGCAGGCTATACGGCGATCATCTCGCACCGCTCGGGTGAGTCGGAGGATTCTACGATCGCCGACATCGCCGTGGCGACAAATGCAGGACAGATCAAGACGGGCGCACCGTCACGCACGGATCGTGTCGCGAAGTACAATCAACTCCTGCGCATTGAAGACGCGCTTGGCGCATCCGCCCAGTATGCGGGCCGCGCGGCATTTTACAACCTGCGCTAGATGAAGCATCGCAAACCGTTTGTGGTGGCGCTCGTCACCATGACACTCTTTGGCGCGCTCGACATGATCCGCGGTGTCGTCGCGCTCTCTTTGCGTGTAGAGTATGCGCTGAGTGACGCTCATCTTGGCATGCTCCTCTCCGTTTCAGCGGTGGGTTACCTCGTGGCGAGCCTGATCAGCGGCTGGGTGACAGAGCGTGTCGGCATCAAGCGCGGTGTCACCACTGGTCTTTTTCTCATGGTCATCGGTGTCGGCCTGACCGCTTTCGCGCCGTCTCTTGCCGCACTTGCTGTTGGCTATGCGCTTAGCGGACTGGGTGCTGGCACGATGGAAATCGGGACGAACGCCTTGATACCGCTCGTGGCAGAACGGCAACAGGCGCGCTACTTCAACGCGCTGCACGCGTGTTATGGACTCGGCGCCACGCTCTCGCCGTTTCTCGTTGCGTGGTCACTGCGTGCGCTGCACAGTTGGCGGATGCCGTATTCGATCGAGTTTTTCGGGTTGTTTGCGCTGCTTTTGTTTGTGCTTCCGATGCGCTATCCGCGTGTGCAGCATGCTGCTGCGCGCCCACTGCCGCCGCCGCTTGAGGAGTCGGCGCTGCCTGGCATTGTCGCAGAAGAAGGCGTACAGGCGAGCGCCCGCACAGTGCAGGTGTATCGCTCACCCGTTTTTTACGCGCTGGTCGTCGCCATCACCCTGAATGTCGTCGCAGAAACGGGTGTCGCAAACTGGATGCCGACGCTTTTGCGCCAACTGGGAAATACGTCTGCACAAAGCGCGCTCGCGCTCTCAGGGTTCTATGCGCTTTACACACTTGGCCGACTTTTCATCGGGCCGCACGTCGCGCGCGTCGGACTCATTCGCTCCGTGGTCTACGCGTGTCTCCTGTCAGCCGCCTGTATGCTGATCGGTCAGTTTGGCGGGCGCTCTTTGGACTTCTTTATGATCATATCTGGGGCGTCATTTGGCATCATCTTTCCTACCATCTCAGCGCTTGCCTCCGAGCAGTTTCCCGGGCGCACGGCGAGTGTGCTTGGCCTTCTCTTTACAAGCGCCGGCCTTGGCGCCGCGTTTGGCGCCTCCATGATCGGTTGGCTGACGCAGATCTCAAGCCTTCAACTGGGGTACTCTCTCGTGCCAGCCGTTCTTCTTCTAGGCGCGCTTGCCATTATGTTTGCGCGTCGGCGACAAACCGAAAGCGCGCGTTGACTGCCTGTTCGAGCGACTCTTCACGCCGTTTCTGTCATACGTTAAGAATCGAGTGAGGAGATGGGGAACTGTGAAATTTCGCATCCTTGCGTACAGCGTAGGCAATCTTGGCATCAATCTGTACACCCAGGCGTTTGCAACGTACGCCGTGTTTTACTATGTCGACCGACTGCGCGTGAGCGCGGCGCTCATCGGTCTTGCCATGGCCATTCACGGTTTGGCGAACGCGTTTTTTAACCCGCTGATCGGCTATCTCTCTGATCGCACACAGTCGCGCATCGGGCGGCGCATGCCGTACATGCTCATGGGCATCTTGCCCTTTTCACTGACCTTTTTCTTTGTTTTTCACCCGCAGTGGGCCGTTCCTTTTCACGCTGACGGCCCTCAGTCACAACTCGCGGCCTTCTTCTATTTTTTATTCTCGGTTCTCACGCTTGACATGCTGTTTGTGATCGTCGCGCTCAACTGGACGGCGCTCTTTCCTGAAATGTACACAACGCTTCAAGAGCGAGCGCACGCCTCATCGTGGCGTCAGTTTTTTGGTCTGATCGGCATGATCCTGGGCGTCGCGATGCCCCCGGTCATCGATAGCGCATTCGGGTATGAGGCGATGGCTGCGCTGTTTGCGGGGCTTGGTTTTTTGGCATTTGCAGTGTCGCTGCTCGGCGTTCGCGAATCGCCCCACGCGCCGAGTTCGGCAAATGTTCCGCTCTTGCGCGCACTGCGTCTGACCTTTTGGAATCGCGCGTTTCTTACGTATGCAGGCGCCAGTTTTTTCGTCCAATTGGCGTTTGTTTTTATCATCTCCACCATGCCGTTTTACACGGCGTATGTCCTGCACGCGACGAGTGCGCAGACGACACTGCTGCTTTCTGTGTTTTTTCTCATCGCAATTCCCTGTGTGTATATTTGGGGCGCGATTGCACGGCGGCAAGGGGCGTATCGCAGCATGCTCGCGTCACTTTTTCTTTTTGCGCTGGCGCTTCTCCCTTTTTTATTCATCAGCACTTACAGCGCAGCAATCATCGCAATCCTGCCGCTTGGCGCAGGGATTGCCGGTGTCCTCATTTTGCTTGATCTTTTGCTCTCGGATGTGATCGACGACGATGAAAAGCGTTCTGGCGCGCGGCGCGAAGGGATGTACTATGGTGTGCAGGGATTCGTCGTGCGCTTTGGCATCACCATCCAGGCGCTCGTGCTCACGCAGGTGCTCGCGCACTCAGGATATGTTCCGCAGCGCGTGGATCAGGTTCCGCACGCGGTGTTTGCGATGAAGCTTTTGCTGAGCGTTACGCCGCTTAGCGCGCTTCTCATTGGGCTGCTTTTTCTCTGGCGCTATCCGCTTCACGGGACGACGTGGAGTCAGGCTCCGGCAGGCGGGCAAGCAGGAATGCACACAGGATGCTGACGAGCGCGAACAAAAGACTGGCAGGCGATGCGATGCCGTGCCACGGATGACCCATCGTGTGCATGAGCAATCCGCCGCCGCTTGCGCCAACGGATGCACCGATGGCCATGGAGAGAGACGACACGCCAAAATAGGTGGCAAGGTGGCTTGTGTCGGCGAGCGCCGCCGTGTAGGTTTGGCGGCTGGGAAGCGCAATGACCGAACCGACGGAAAGACCGACGACCGGCGCAAGAAGTGTCGCGATATTGACGGTAAAGACGAGCGGCAGCCAACTGCCGCCCATGATCAGGAGCCCAAGCCCCATCACGCGCGGGGCTGACCGCATGTGCGCAGAGCGGTTCATCCAGGCGATCACCGGGTAGGACACAGCGATCTCAAGGATGGCTTCAAGGCTGAACAGTTCACCGAGCGCGGTGCGCGGAGGATGCAGCGTCACGAGGATGTCCGGGATTGCGATGTACATTTGCTGATAGATGAGGTAATAGCCCATAAAATAGATGACAAAGCGCAAGAAGACGCGATTTTTGGCGATGGTCTTCACACCGGACCTAAGCGTTGGCGGTTGCTCGGAGCTTTTTTGATTCGGAAGAATCCACATTCCGGCGACGCCGACAAGCGCAAAGATCAGACCCGCGACGACGCAGATCAGCACAAAGTGATCGGTGACGAGAAACGCGCCGAGCACGGGGCCGACGGTCGTGCCAATGTTGCTTGTGGCTTGGCGGATCGTAAACGCGCGTGCGCGCGAGGGCTCTGGCACAAGTGCGGCGAGTGCCGCATTTCCGGCAGGGCCAAATAACGCTCCGCCGATACCAAACAGGCAGGCGGCGGCATAGAGCAGTGGTCCGCGCTCAATCACGGCGAACATGGCAAACCCTGCGGCGCGAATGATGCTGCCAAGGAGGATGACCAGGCGGTATGGAAGGCGGTCGGCGATGGCGCCTCCAAACAGCTGAAGACCCTGCTGGGACAAGATCCGCACGGCGTAGAGGTTGCCGATAAAAAGCGCGGTCAACCCGAGACTCAGGTAGTGAATCGAGAGCAGCGGGATCAACATAAAGAAACCGAGATTCATAAAGAAGGATTCGGCAAATAAAAAATAGACGGGAAAGCGAAAGCGCGTCTGAATCGGTGCAGGCTGGTTTGGTTCAAAGATCATCTGGCTCATAGAGACAAGATTACCACGATTGTGCCCGGAATGAGACGTGTTTCTTGTCCAGGGCAATCGACTGTGATATGCTGACCACGTACAAGACGTGGAGGTGAATGCGATTGTTGACATTTGCGAAGGTGCTGCTCGCACTCTCGAGCGTCCTTCTCGTCACGGTGATTCTCCTTCAGTCCGGACGCAGCGCAGGACTTGGCGCAATTACGGGTGGCGGGAATGAGGGTGGCGCATCCAGGCGCGGCAAAGGGACTGACCCGATGCTGGCGCGCACGACGTCGATTGTTGCGGTAATCTTTTTTGGCGCATCGATCTGGATTGCCTGGCTTGTCACTCACTAAACGGGACAGAGCGCATTGAGGTGAGAAGGTACACCTCAATGCGCTCTTTTTATAACGCGTGATCAAAGCGCGTTTCTGTAAATGGGGTGCAGAGAATGGCGCCTTGGCGCACGATTGTATCATCCGGGATCGACACGTTGACCAAAACGGAAAACGGTTCGATTGTGCAGCGCTGACCGATTTTTACATTTTCCAGGTAAGAGGATTCGCCGATGACGGTCTCTGCGTGAATCTCGACGGGTCCGTGGAGTTGGCAGCCTGTTTCAATGGTGACATGTTCTTCAAGCAGAATGGGCGTTGCGCGCTCGCCGCCTGCGTGCAGCGTGTCAAGCGTCGCGAGTGCGCCGATGGTCACGCCAGGTCCCAGTTTCAAGTCGGTGGGATCGGCAAGAAAGCGCGTGACGGTGGGATGGATCTGTGGTAAAAGGGTGTGCATCACAAGGGATTCTTGGTTGACCAAGGGTGGTTCGTGTTGCATCGTTGAAGCGGTTGCGGGTTTGCGCTCAGGAAACGCGCGCTTGTTTCGCGGATCGAGCAACCTTTCCTGGATCTCGGTGTCGATGTCCCAATCGCGGATATACTGTGTAAGGAGAAGCGCGGCTAAGGCGCCTGTCATGAGCACTACGAAAAATGGGGCTCCTCGCTGTCGCATGGTTGTATCCTCCCCGCGCAGTGTTTCAGAATACATTACAATGTTGAACATGCGCGCATCTGGTAGGATGTGCCACCGGGCGAATTTTCATGCTGATCAGGAGAACGCCGGATCTGAGGGTGTTTTGGTTCGCGCGTCGTCTGGCGCGCAGAGAGGAAGGGAAACGATGATCGATCGCGAACAGCTTCTTGTCTTGATGAGAGATGAGGCGTATCGACCTTTAATGATGGAGGAGTTGGAAACGGCGCTCGGCGTTTTGGGCGATGATCCTGACGCGCGCGCAGAACTGCACGCGCTCTGCGAGGAGATGGTGCAGGAAGGGTACATGATCCGCACGCGCACAAAGCGCTATGGCGTGCCGGAGCGCATGGACCTCGTGGTGGGCACGCTTCAGGTCAAACAAAAGGGATTTGGGTTTCTCGTGCCGCTGCACAAGTCGGAATCCGATGTGTACATCGGGGCGGCGGATCTGGGTGGCGCGATGGATGGTGATCGCGTGGTTGCGCGGCTGAAAAAAAACAGCGGCACAGGACGGCGTGAGGGCGAGATTTTTCGCGTCTTAAAGCGCGCGCACACGCAGATTGTCGGGGTCATTCACACGACGGGGAGTCTTGGCTTTGTGCGCTCGGACGATAAGCGCTTGCCGCGGGAGGTCGTCATTCCCGCCGATCAGCTAAACGGCGCAGTGGACGGGCACAAGGTGGTGGTGGAGATCACCGAGTTTCCCGAGGATGTGTTTCAGAGTCCGGCGGGCATTGTGCGCGAGGTGCTCGGGTTTCCGCATGATCCGGGTGTGGACATTCTCTCTGTAATTCGCAAGTTCGGCATTCCGGAACATTTTCCGGATGAGGTGTTGCAGGCGGCGGAATCGATTTCTTACGATCTGACAGAGGACGATCTGGCGGGGCGGCGCGATTTGCGAGATGAGATTATCGTGACGATCGACGGGGCGGATGCGAAGGATCTAGACGATGCGGTCGCGGTGAAGCGGGTGGAGCACGGTTACGTATTGTCGGTACATATTGCGGATGTCACTTACTATGTGAAGGAAAACAGTCTGCTTGATCGCGAGGCATATGCGCGTGGGACGAGTGTATATCTGGTCGATCGCGTGATACCGATGCTTCCGCCGCGACTGTCAAATGGCATTTGTTCGCTCCATCCACAGGTGGACCGCCTGACGCTTACATGCGAGATGGAGTGGGACGATGCGATGCACCTTGTGCGCCACGACATCTATCCGTCTGTCATTCGCACGACAGAGCGGATGACGTATGACGCGGTGCGCGATCTGCTGGAAGGTGACGCGTCGACGCGGGAACGCTATGCTGCGCTCGTGCCGTTTTTTGAAGGGATGAAGGAGCTTGCGTTAAAGCTGCGCCATCGTCGCATGGAGCGCGGCGCGGTTGATTTTGACTTTGCCGAGACGAAGATCCGCGTTGACGAAGAGGGGCGGCCGCTTGATCTTGTGCGGCGAGAGCGAAGCATCGCGGAGATGATCATTGAGGAATTCATGCTTGCGGCGAATGAAACGGTGGCGGAGCACGCCTATTGGATGGAACTCCCGTTTCTCTACCGTGTGCACGAGCCGCCGACGCTTGAGAAGATGATGGCGCTCAATGAGTTTGTTCATCTGTTCGGGCACCACCTCAAGGCGGCGGGCAACATCCACCCGCGCGCGCTGCAGGATCTTCTCGCGGCGGTGCGACAGACGCCAGAGGAAGTGGTGATCAGCCACGTGATGCTGCGGTCGATGAAGCAGGCGCGCTATGCGGCGGAGAGTCTTGGGCACTTTGGTCTCGCGGCGGAATACTATTCGCATTTCACATCGCCGATTCGCCGCTACCCTGATCTGATGATCCATCGCATTTTGCGGGAAACGATCGTAAACGGGAGTTTGTCCGAGGGGCGTGCCGCGTATCTGGCGGCGAAGATGCCGGAGATTGCCGCGCACACGTCGGATCGCGAGCGAGTGGCGGTGGATGCGGAGCGAGAGACGGATCTGATCAAAAAGATCGAGTTTATGCGGGATCACGTGGGTGAGTCGTTTGAAGGCATGGTGTCGGGGGTCACCGGGTTTGGTCTGTTTGTGCAGTTGGATAACTCGGTTGAAGGGCTGATCCATGTCAGTCAGTTGGCGGATGACTATTATCACTATGACGATAAGCAGCACGCGCTGATCGGTGAACGCACGAAAAAGCGCTACCGAATCGGGGATCGTGTGGAGGTGCTGGTACAGTCGGCAAGCAAGGAGCAGATGCAGATCGAGTTTCAACTGCTGTCGGCGGTGTCGGGTGATGAAGTGCGCGAGTACCGGCGGCAGGGTGCGTCAAAAAAGCCGGGGATGCCGTTTTCAGGCGGGCCGCGCGGGAAGAAGCCGGGGGGTGGCCGTGGCGGGAAAAGAACGGATGATCCAAACGGACAGGGAGCGGGGCGGTCAACGGGCGGGCAGCGACGCTCTGCAGGCGGCAAGGGGTTTGGCGGTGAGCGCGAGGCGCGCGGTGGTAGAACTGCTGTGGCCGAGTTTGGACGCCGGGATCCGGAGACGCCAGATCTTCGCTATGGTGATCGGGAACTTCTGCCGCGCAAGGGCGGGTATGCTGTGAACAAGGCGGCGCCAGATGAACAGGTGCGCGAAGAGCGCAAGCGGGATAAGGATCTGCTGCGTCAGGTGGAGAATTTGTACGGTGTGCCTGTCAAGGACAAGGTGAAGCGGCGAAGAAGGAAGAAGGCGCCAGATCAGGTCTGACGAGACATGTGGCAGGGATTCTGGCGCAACCTGCAGCGCAACAGGAGCGGGGTCTTTGGCAGGTCCCGCATGTTGAAACGGTGCGATTTGGGAGAGGGGAATGGCTTTGCGACGGGTGATCGCGTTGGGTGAGGCGCTGATCGATTTTTCGGCGTTGGAGGATAATGTGCCTCTGCGGGAGGTTTCTGGATTCGCGCGCAATCCGGGCGGAGCGCCGGCAAACGTTGCGGTGGGTGTGGCGCGTATGGGTGTTGCGTCACAGTTTGTGGGATGTGTGGGAGATGATCCGTTTGGCCACTATTTGATTGAGGCGATGCGCGCGTATGGTGTGGATGGGGCGCACACGCATACGGTGGCAGAACAGACGTCTCTTGCTTTTGTGGCGCGAAATGAAGGGGATCCGGACTTTTTCTTTGTGCGGCATCCAGGGGCGGACGTGATGCTGCGGGATGAGCATGTGGCGAACATTTCGCTCGATGCGGAAGCCTGTCTTCATTTTGGCACGAACTCACTGGCGGAAGACCCCATTGCCTCGACGCTGCGAAACCTCGTGACGCGTGCGCGGGAGGCGGAGGCGATCGTGAGCTTTGATGTGAATCTGCGCCCTGTTTTCTGGCGTGATCTGTACGCAGCGCTTGCCGCGGCCCGCGAGATGATGACACGCGCGGATCTGTTGAAGGTGAACCGCGCCGAATTGTTGTGGCTGACGGGGGAGCAGGATGTGGAGCGGGCGCTTTTGGCGCTTGTCGCACAAGTGCCGGGGACGGTGCTCTGCACGCTTGGCGAGGGTGGTGTGCGTGCGCGGCGTGCAGACGGGCTTGATGTGCGTGTCGCCGCGAATCGCGTGGCGTGTGTTGACGCGACAGGCGCTGGAGATTCGCTGATTGCGGCGGTGCTTTCGGTGCTTGCGCGAAGAGGTGTGGGGCGCGCAGAACTTGGGAAACTTTCGCGCGGGGAGTGGGAGGCTGTGTTGCGGTTTGCCTCGGCGGCGGCGGCGATCAACATTGGCCGGCTCGGTGCGATGAACGCGATGGCGACGTATGCGGAGACGGAGGCTTTTTTAGAAATGACGGTTCGTCCGTCGTAGCGTGCATCATCTGTAGAGGGTGCGCCAAAGCGCGGGCAGGGCACCCGCGCTTTGGTTTCTCTCGATATAAAATCTTTCCCGCTGCATGTTGATTTCTGAAAGTGCCGCGCGCTGGCCACGGCAAAGAGGATGTGCTACGCGCGATTGCGCGTAGCGACGGGGCCGCCGGACAGGATCGATGGATCGATACCCTGTTCGGTGAATTTTTTGAAGTTCGCTTCAAATTGCGCGGCGAGTTCGCGCGCGGCGGTGTCATACGTGACGGGATCGGACCACGTTTCGCGCGGCTGCAAAAGCTCGCTTGGGATGCCGTCAATCTCGGCTGGAATGGCGAGGCCGAACACGGGATCGCTAACGTATTCAGCGTGATCAAGATCGCCGCGCAGCGCCGCGTTGACCATCGCCCGCGTATACGAGAGCTTCATGCGCGAACCAACACCGTACGGACCGCCGCTCCATCCGGTGTTGACGAGGAACACGGAAGTCTGGTGCTTCTCGATGCGCTCGCCGAGCATGGTGGCATACGCGCGCGGGTGAAGCGGGAGAAAGGGACCGCCAAAGCATGCGGAGAATGTCGGTTCAGGCTGTGTCACACCGCGCTCTGTGCCGGCGAGTTTGCTCGTATAGCCTGAGAGAAAGTGGTACATCGCCTGTTCTTTGGTGAGTTTTGCGATTGGCGGCAGGACGCCAGACGCGTCTGCGGTGAGAAAAACGATCGTGCGCGGGTGATTGCCGACACCTTCTAGAAGGGCGCCTGGGATATACTCTACGGGATAGGCGGCGCGGGTGTTTTCGGTTAGCTCTGACGAATCATAATCCGGCTCGCGCGTTTTCGGATCGACCACCACGTTTTCAAGCACGGTACCAAAGCGGATGGCGCTGAAGATCTGTGGCTCGAGTTTGGGATTCAGGTTGATGCATTTTGCATAGCAACCGCCCTCAAAGTTGAACACACCGCGTGCGGACCAGCCGTGTTCGTCGTCGCCGATGAGCAGGCGTTCGGGATCGGCCGAGAGGGTGGTTTTCCCGGTGCCGGAGAGGCCGAAGAAAAGGGCGACGCGGCCGTCTTCTGTAGTATTCGCAGAACAGTGCATCGGCAAAATGTCTTGCGCTGGCAGCGTGAAATTGAGTGCGGTGAAGATCGACTTTTTCATCTCACCTGCATACTCTGTTCCGAGAATGAGCACGGTGCGGTGTTTGAAGGAGATCGCCACGCACGTCTCAGAATTTGTACCATCGCGTGTTGGATCCGCTTTCAATGCGGGGATGTCAATGACGGTGAAACCGGATGTGTGCGTGCTCACTTCATCGGCGGATGGACGGATAAAGAGCTGTTTTGCAAACAAATTGTGCCAGGCGTATTCTGTCACAACGCGAATCGGCATCCGTACAGCCGGATCGGCCCCGGCAAAACCGTCGAAGACGTAGGACGGGTTTGTGGCGAGAAAGCTGAGCGCCTGGTTATAGAGGCGCAGGAAGGTTGACTCGGACAATCTTTGATTGACAGCGCCCCAGTGAACGGTGTTCTCTGTGGTTTCATCAACGACGACATACTTGTCTTTGGGGGAGCGTCCGGTAAATTTTCCAGTCGTTGCGCGAAGTGCGCCATCTTTTGTTACAATCGCTTCATTGCGGCGAATCGCGTGTTCTGTGAGTTCAGCGACGGAGAGATTGAAGTAGGATAGAGATGCGTCGAGGGTTGATGTGAGTCGATCGGTGATTAGAGAATCGATCATGATGAACCTCCTTTAGGGATGCAAGGGTGAGACAACCTGAGATGCCAAGCGTGAACCGTGCTGTGCGTTTTGTTCAAGGAGTTCGGAAGGATAAAAGACGCATGGGTATTTCATGATTTGATTGTCGTCCATGCATACGCAGTGTTTGCTTAGATGTTCTCTTGTGGCTATAACGTATACTAAAATGCGTTATTGTGCAACATATTTGGCCAAAATGACGCAAATATGACATACTAATGGTGGTGATTACGATGGCAGCCTCACATGATAATGGAAAAGAACGCGGCGGAGAAAAGGTGGTCGCCCAGAATAAAAAGGCGACACATGATTATTTTATTGAAGATACCTTTGAGGCAGGGATCGCGCTGACTGGCACGGAGATCAAATCCATCCGCGCCGGGAAAGCCAATTTGCGCGACAGTTATGCGCGCGTCGAACATGGGGAAGTCTATCTTCATAACCTGCACATCAGCCCCTACGAGGCGGGCAATCGCTTCAATCACGACCCGATGAGAACGCGCAAGCTTTTGCTGCGGCGAGCGGAGATTCGCAAGCTGATCGGCGCGACGCGCGAGTCGGGATATTCTTTGGTGCCGCTCAAGATGTACCTGCGTGGCGGATTCTGCAAGGTGCATCTGGCGCTTGCAAAGGGGAAGAAGAACTACGACAAGCGGCACGCGATCGCAGAGCGGGACGCGAAGCGCGACATGGCGCGGGAGTTTCGAGAACGGCAGAAGGGTTGAACGAGCGGCAGAGCGCGGAAGTTCAGGGATGCGTTGGATGCACGCGCTCTGGGCTTGGTATGAGCATGGTAGCGGGGCATGTGTGCTGATGTCACGCGGGCGGTGCTGATGTCATGAAGAAATTGGTTCTTTGCTTGCTGTGTCGCGTGTGGTAATATAAATGTTGCGCTCAAAACGCGAATGACTGAATTTCCTCTGCGGGGGCGTTCTGGATTCGACGGGGATTGTTCGAGCATGAGCGGCGGGTCGTGGGGCTGCGGCCACGTTAATCACGCGGACCTAAACACAAACGCAAAAACAAAACGTAACACCTTCACAAGCAGTAACCTCGCTCTCGCTGCCTAATAAGCCTTGAGTGACGTCTTTATATCCTTCTCCCATGGGGATGTAGAGGCGCTACCTTAGTGGGATAGTCGGGGCGGTCGCTCGTGCGCCTCCGATGAATCAAAACGCGAGCTAGCCGTCACGTGAGCGCGTCGCTGCGCGCATGCGGCGGTGAATCTTAAATCGGCGACTACACCCGTAGATGTGATTGTAGCGAGGTCTTCGGACAGGGGTTCGACTCCCCTCGCCTCCACCAAAAAACCCGCGTAAATAGCGGGTTTTTTCCATGTACAGGTTGAGTTTGTAGACAAATTGTAGACAAGAGATCTTGATTGCCGCGAACGGGCTTGAAACTGTAGACAAACTGTCTACAGCATCGTTTTCAGGAACATTAGGCGAGCGCCAGCACGTTCCTCCAGGACCCGTGTGCGTTTCGCAACGTATCCTCTGACGCCAATAGGTACCGCCAACGAACGCTTACATGTTTGCTGTCGCTTGCATGATTTGCCCAGCGCTTTGCCGCTTCCATTTTTGCGCGAACTTCACTCGCTTGCATGTCGCGATCAGCTTTGACTTCGACGATCCAGTGTATATTGTCCGTGTCGATGGCTATAAAATCTGGATTGTAACGACGAAGGTCTTCCCCCGACCACAGGATAGGCAGGTCATTCGTGTGCAGTCGAACCCAAGCGACGATGTCCTGTGATTCGTCCAGAAGATTGGCCATATCGCGTTCCGGGCTACTGTCGAACCAGACCTGTTCGTACAGCGATTTTCGCCAGCCTGCATAAGCACGCCCCTTCTCGAATGCACCATATTTGTCCTCGGTTGCATCGAGACGCGTTTGTCGTACCGGCATGAATGGGCGGACACGAACCGTCGTGTTTTCCATTGGTGGTCTGGCCAGACGACTCGCTTCTTTGGTGACAAGTTGGACAAGCTTTGCTTTGGCTGTCTCCAAGTACGCGGACAAAACCGTTACGGCTGATCCTCCCATCGCATCCATCATTTCATCGACCAGGCGGCGAGCGGAGCGAATTTCGCTTTCTCTTTCGACGACGGCCTCGCAATGAACGACCGCGCTGACCAATTCATCTGCGATGTCCTCCGATGGCAAGAAGGAAGGTTGTACATAGACCGTTTCGGCAGCATCCCTTATAAGCACCTTGGTATGGCGCAGGCCCGACGTATCGATCTCTATCGTCGCCTCGACACGTTTGCGTCGAAGAGTTTCCTCCGGATCACGCGCCAAGTTACGACCCAACGCGCGGAATGGCTCGACATCAGTAATATCAGCCAAAGAGAAAGGTACTGGTACGGGAATCATCTTGACGACCGGGAGTTCGATCCGTGGAAGAGACGGATTTGGCTGCATATCGCGAACCGTTTCGACTATTCGCTGACTCTCTTCTAATCGTGTATCGGTATCAACAATGGCGAAGCCACTGCCTTTCGAGTAACTCCCCGAGCCCTTTGTATCTGTAGTCTCGTTTGTTGTCGTTTCGCCAGAGGGGGATGTATCCCAGGCATGCTCGCTTTCCTTCGCTCGCTCTGGTATATCGGCCACCGGGCGCTGCGCTTGCCAAGGCTGATCCGGCAAAGGTCCTTGCGACTCGTCGCGCCTCACAACGGTATTGCCGCTCTCGTCACGGTGCACAAGCATTTGGACTCGATGATCCCGCAACTGTTCATTCATCAAGCCGGTCCGTCTCAGGAGATCGTCGTAGCGTTCGTGGGCCAGTACCTCCAGGGTATCCAACATCTCTTCCCCAGTGTACTGACCAAAGGGCAGACGGAGCCCGCGGCCAAGTGTTTGTTCGGTCAAGATGTCGGAGACCGACGCACGCATGGAAGCCAGCACATAGACGTTCTTCACGTCCCAGCCCTCTTTGAGCATACCGACGGAAATGATGATGCGGATGGGGGAGTTTGGCTCCTCTACAGTCTCTAATTTTTCGAGCGCGTCATCTGGCGCGTTGGAATGTACGGTCAGGATAGCTCCTGCGAATCGGCCGTCCATAAATGTCGTGGACTCCATGTATTGCGCGTATTCGTTTGCTTCATTAATTGACTGTGCAACGACAAGCATGACCGGGTGTATAGGCTGCAATTGATGGGCAGAGCACCATATGCTAATGGCCCGAGCTTTGAGTTCAAGTAGACGTGCCCCATCCGTTAACTGGGTGTAGGGATCGCGGCGGTCATCTCGACGACCAACAATCACAGGGGTTTTGACTAGCTTCTCCGCAACGGCAGCAGATAGCGGGTACTTGAAGATCATATCCTCATCGCGAGTGTTCGGGTGAGGGGTGGCCGTAAGGCCGATGAGCGCATAGGGTTCGAGTTCACGAATGGTTCGCGAAAATGCCGGGCTGAAATAGCAGTGGTGCTCGTCGGCAAAAATGAATAGATCGTCAAGTCCGTGGAGATGTTCGTAAAACGCTTCTCCAAGTCCCTCGCGAAATTCATGTGTACGGCGACCCAACTGTGTGGTCGGCTTCGTGAGACTCTGCACTGTGAAGATGTAGAGCTTCACCTGCATCGGATCATCCATGGCGGCCCGCATGGCTGGAGAGTCGAAGTTGTCCGCAGTAATCACCACGGGAGCAGTTTCCATAATGTGCAGCATGCTTTTCGGATGGCCCGGCGTGAAGTTTGCGACTGTTTTGTTCAGAATTGTCCGTCCGGGTGTAATGACGGCGAAATTCCGTATGCCCTCTACACGGGCCATATACTCGATGGTCGCCGCCAGTATGTATGTCTTACCAACGCCCGTTGCAGAGACCACGAGGGACTCCATAGGCGGCTCCCCGCGCTCCTGATTGTAGTAGGCATAAAGAGCAGTGGCTATGGAGTATACAGCCTGCTGGTTTGGTTTTCGCAAGTTCATGCGGCCCGAAATTTCTGCAAGAGCGTTCAGATCTACAACTCGGTCAGTCACGGGATATCACCTCGCTTGGCGACAGTTCTTGTTCTGTACTATCCTCAATGAACTCCGGTGGCTGATACCTATACCCGGCAAGCAGGGCGCTGGGAATCTTACGAATCGACGAACCCGGACGCAGTTTCCGCAGCACTGTTCTCGCTTTTGGATCAACAGCGGTTCCGCAGAGAAGGAGCAGCTCGTCTTCGGCCATGTGTTGGACGAGCAATTGCACGACGACGTCGTTAACCATGCCATCGACTACAGCCAGGTGCTGTTTGCCTTTCCGACCGCAGAAGGGCGGTTCCTGGGAGTGGTCGAAACCCAACTGCGCAGCAACCGCTTGCGACAGTTTTCCGTTCGTGGCCCAGTCGGACAGCATGACTCGACCGCCGACGTCCGTGAACATGGAGGGGCCAATGCGGAGATAATCAAAACCTCCGCCGCCTTCCCAACCTGCGGACTCAGTGACGCCACCAGGGTCTTGGCCGCCAACAACCTTTTGAAGACGGGGAATGATGAAGTTGTTGACTGTATCCTCGCTCCATTCAACCGTGACCCACCGGCGGCCCATTTTGTGAGCAACTGCAGCAGTGGTGCCGGAGCCCGCAAAACAGTCAAGCACGATGTCGCCGGGGTTAGAGGCAATGTGAATGATGCGCTCCATCAGGCGCTCCGGCTTTGGGGTGGCAAAAGGAACCGTGTCAGCGAGTACAGCTATCACCTCATTTTTCGCGTCTCCTGTAGTACCTACCTCTTGATGTGACCATATCGAGACGGGCACGAGCCCTGCAGGAACCTCCGAGAGAAATCGCTTTACACGAGGAGCTCCGTTCCCATCACGTCCGAACCAAATTCGGTTGTCGCTTATTAATTCCTGGAACCGATCTTCTGTGTACAACCAGCAACGTCCTGGCGGTGGGTCAATCGTGCGACCTGATGGACGAGTAATCGAATAGAATTGGGAAGCACGACGTCCAGGCCCTGCCTTTGCGTGTGCTGGGAGTGATGTCCATATGCCGCGCGGATCGTTATCTGGATTTTCGTAGCGACCGATTTGTTCGTCCGTTGGCGGAAGAAGGTTCCTGGTTGTTGCCCAAACGGAGCGCTCATTCGCGTACACAATAATGTAGTCATGGGTGGTAGAGATATCTGTACGATTTTCTCGCGTATGCGATTTTTGCCATATCACCGTCGCTACAAAGTTGTCCGGTCCGAACACTTCGTCCATGACGCACCGAAGTCTGTGTTGTTCGGAGTCGTCACAATGAACCCACACTGACCCCCCTGGGGCGAGCAAGTCCTTAATATTGCGAAGGCGGTCGCGCATCATCGTCAGCCACACCGAATGTTCAAGCGCGTCGTGATACTGTTCGAAGGTTTGCCTTGTGTTGAAAGGAGGATCTATATAGGCCAGCTTTACTTTGCCGACGTATTTGTCTCGGTACGAGGGGATTTTGCACAAGGACTCCAGCGCGTACAGGGAGTCGCCTTGAATGAGCAGGTTGCCACTATTTCGCTCACCATATGTACTTTCAGACTGCAGAAGCCGTACCTCAGCGACCCTGTAGTCAGAAGGGGATACCCACTCGTAATTGCCCGTTTGCTGGGCGAGCAGTCGCTTGTCCTTGTTCGTCCAAGTGAGTTCGAGCCTGCCCTTGTATTTCTGCTCCATGAAATCGCCCCCATCTGATAGAATAATACCAGAAACAGGCGAGAGGCGGGGAGATATATCTATACAGGCTGGGTATACGTCGCTCTCTATCGGACAAGGGGAGTATATTTGTGCTGATGAATAAAATAATTGTATTATTATCCAACCCATCGTGGGATTCTGTTATTATTTCCTTTCTAACCGCACTGTTTACTGCAGCATATGTTGTTCTGACCAGAAGATTAGTTATCGGCAGCAAAGCAGCTTTTTTTGTGGCCCATATTGTGCCCGGTGCGGAAGATAATTTCAATTCTCTATTTCTCGAATTTACGAATCCCACAGGCAATTTGTTGAGAGATTTGACTCTAATATTTAACCCAGACTGCATGTTAATCACGAAAAAGACATTGGGGGAGCTGTTTGGCAAGATGACCGTCTTGCTTCCCGGAGAACGTGTTCGGTGTTACCTCGTAAGTGCGGTTGATAGAACCAGAATTGAGGAGATGTTCCCTGATGGGCAGTTAGTAATTAAGGCTTTATGGCACGATTCAGCACGAAAAAAAGCACAAAGCCAGAAATTGGTTCTGAAAATCGACCAATTCATCGGACTGCCAATTTCCAATGGGCAAGACAAAATTGCTGAAGCCATTTCCGCCGCTACAGAGGCTCTCCTCATAACATCTGCCTTCAGTAACGAAAGTCGCGAGGCGATGACTAATCAACGGCGCACTATTGATATGAGAGACTTGCCCCTGAAGTTAGTTTGGTTTAAAACCTCAGAGGGTTGGAAAAAAATCATGCCAATGCGGTTGATTTACTTGAATAAGCAGAGAATTTTGCAACCAGTTACATCGGTAGGTGACTTAGGGCCTGCAGGGTTTCAACATCCAATTCTTTCGAAAGGAAGAATTTATGTGTTTTTTGATAACTGCCTACACATAGAGAGAGACTTGCGTACAACCAATCCGCGTGGGATAAAAGCATACATATGTATCGATGGAACTACCTACGTTTGTAGGGTCTCGGGTTCTACCTCCATTGTAAATTTGTCTTCTGACGGTCTGTCTACGGGAAGATGGGTATTGGACGTTGAGGACGAAAAAACGGCTCAAAAGGACGAACGATGAGTCTCACTCGCAGTTGCCGTTTTAGGGGTAAAAGCTATGAATTTCATCGTTTGGGTATTAAGGTGGGGACGGAATTTGT
The DNA here is from genome assembly GCF_001516615.1 of Ferroacidibacillus organovorans. Taxonomy (GTDB): domain Bacteria; phylum Bacillota; class Bacilli; order Alicyclobacillales; family SLC66; genus Ferroacidibacillus; species Ferroacidibacillus ferrooxidans_B. The sequence continues at coordinate 162,312 of NZ_LPVJ01000001.1, forward strand.
GGGGGGAGTCTGTATGACTAATTTCCGTCAAAATACCCTTATAAAGGATTCGAAAGGAGAATGAGCAGGTGAATTCTGATGCGGAGATACGAATCACGCCGCCCGAAGGGGAGGAAGAGCGGGAGTGGTTGACTCAATTATGGCAATCTGAGTGGGGCGGGGACAACATGGTCAGTCGTGGCCACGTGTTTCATCTCGCGGATATGAAATCGCTCGTTGCGAAGGCAGACAGCGAGCTTGTCGGCGCTGCCACTTTCCGGTTTGATGAAGCTGACGGGTGCGAACTCATGAGCATCAACGCGATTAGACAGGGTGGCGGTGTTGGAACGAAGCTACTGGCAGCCTTGGAGGACGAAGCACGCAAAGCTGGATGCAGCCGGATATGGCTTATCACGAGCAACGACAACCTCAATGCACTACGATTTTACCAGCGGCGAGGATACCGCATCACAGCTATATATTCAGGTGCCATTGACGAAGCCAGGTGCATCAAGCCCACGATTCCATGCATTGGCGATCACGATATCGAGATCCACGACGAAATTGAGCTGGCGAAGGACATTCAAGGAGGTGGTCGACGCGATGTGAATTGAAACAAATCGCCTGCTCTTTCGTCCTTATTCACTGCATTCTGAGACTGCAACCTTAAATGGCTGACCAAAGGCCGTGGGATCATTGGATAATCAGGCCCCACGC